>JBCCQO010000361.1:0-3678 GCA_039024595.1 Pseudomonadota bacterium
ATGTTAGGCCTCGTCGGCACTGCGAGAGTTTTCAACCACCACATCAACGTCGGCTATTATTGGCTGGCACTGATCGATACAATTTTGTTTGCTGTAGCAAGCATAGTCGGCGCGGCGCTCTACTTTTTGAACGTTCCTGGTGGCTTCGACGCTCACGCGAGCAATCTGTGGGTTGAGGCGCTGGTGTTCTCCGTGGTGACCACCTTAGCGATGTTCTCCATGGGTCTCTACGAGCCTAAACTGCGCGAAGGGGTGAATGGCATACTTCTGCGAACCGCAGGTGCCTTCGGTCTCATGACCCTTGCGATGACGCTGATTTTTTACCTCGTACCGGATCTTCGATTGTGGCGCGGTAACTTCGCGATGGTTGCTACCTTGGCCTTTACGCTTGCCCTCATCAACCGAGTGATGTGGACCCGCTTCATTGATCTAGAACAGTTCAAGCGTCGCGTCTTAATCCTTGGCGCGGGAAAAACCGCCGCTTCAATCAACCAGAAAATGCGCCGCAAGTCCGATCGGCACGGTTTCCGAATCGTTGGCTTCGTCCGCCATGGCGCGGAAGAAACACTCATCGAGCGCGAACCGACACTTGCCCTCGACGCGCCGCTATCGGAATTTGCGCGCAAGCATGATGTCGACGAGATTGTCGTTGCTCTGGAAGATCGCCGCAATAACATGCCGCAAGAAGAGCTGATGCAGTGTCGTAGCCAGGGTGTTCGGATCTTAGACGTGGTTGATTTCTTCGAACAGCAAGCGGGAAAAGTGGTCATCAATCACGTGCACCCAAGCTGGTTCACGTTTGCGAGCGGTTTTCAGCGCGGTGACGCGAACAGCTTTGCGAAGCGCCTCTTCGATGTCAGCATTTCTTTCATGCTGTTAATGGTGACTTGGCCAATTATGCTGCTTACCGTCATGGCGATCTGGATGGAAGACGGCCTCGGTTCGCCGGTGTTCTATAAGCAGCGTCGCGTGGGCTTAAACGGGCGGGTGTTTGAAGTGATTAAGTTCCGCAGCATGACCGTGAACGCCGAGAGCGACGGTCAGGCGCGCTGGGCGACGGCAAACGATGCTCGAGTGACCCGGGTCGGCAAATTCATTCGCAAGACCCGCATTGATGAGCTACCCCAAATATTGAACGTGATGGCGGGTGAAATGGCCTTTGTTGGCCCGCGCCCAGAGCGCCCGGAATTTGTTCGAGAACTAAACGAAGAGGTGCCCTTTTACGAGAAGCGGCACTGCGTCAAGCCAGGCATTACCGGCTGGGCGCAGATGAATTATCCCTACGGCGCATCTCTTCAGGACACCTGTAACAAGCTGGAGTTCGACCTCTACTACGTAAAGCACCAGAGTATCTTTTTAGACTTCTTAGTGCTGCTACAGACCGCTGAAGTCATCCTGTTCGGTAAAGGTGCTCGCTAACACGTTCAGCGTCCATTTTTCCTATTTCCTTTAGATTTCCCCTAAAGCAGTACTCCTCATTGGCCGCAGTTGCGGCCATTTTTTTGACCGATTGCCTCACCACCGGCAAAGATTCGTCATAAATTTGTCAGCTTTCTTTACATTTAGTGACTGGCGAAGCGGTAAACCCCTACATCTAGTACTAAAAAATGTTGGCCCAAGTATTGCTGACGAATTGTTAAATCCGCTGGTACGGGGTTGCGGGCTAGCACGGACCTTGTACACTCACAAAAACAATACAGACTGCTCGTAGCAAGACGCAGCGGTCTTTAAGGGTAAAGCCCGGTGGACACATTACTGACAATAATCGGAGTGCTCGGCGTCGGTGCGCTCCTGATTTCCGCTTGGGTATTCGTCGCGGCCGCCAAACGCTACGTTTCGGGTGATGATCTGGAAGCAGAGATGGCGGCTATGGAAAGCGACCTCTCTCCCTACCGCCATTGGGCTAATCGCTCGACCAATGACCGACGGCAAAATCGCGAAGCGATAGTCTTTCCGATCACGATTAACGGAGTCGTTATAGAACACGACAGGCGTCGAAACCTGGATAGACGACGCGCGGCCTGAGCCTAGCTCGAGGTTATCCCCCCCTATTCTCGACTTAGAAGACAGGATGCAGACCTGGCCGAGGATAATGGATCGGCGGAGCCGTCAGAGTTTGTCGTCCACGTCCTTGAGTCCGCAAGCTCTCATCTCTTGAACAAACACTGGTCTTGAACAAACACTGGGAGGTCGGACGACTCCGCCGAATTCACTAGAGAACGACGCAGAGAAGCGTCGTTCCCAACTCCAGGCGGCTAGAGTGATGCTCGCAGGGTGATACTGAAGTTGCGCCCCGGTCGAGTAAATCGCTCGGGCGCATCGCCTCCAATCGAAAGCGTATCTGCCCAGCGGATGTACTCTTCATCAAACAGGTTAAATACCCCGGCGTCTATTTGGAACCGATCACTGAACTCGTAGTGCACCAGTAAATCGATGATGTTGTAGCTATCGCTAGCGGGGCGGAAGGGATCGCTAATATCGTCCGCGTCCTTCTCATCGGACCAAGTCCAGACTAACTCCCCTTCTATGGGTAGGGTCGCTGGCATCCAGCGCAAACCGAGCACCGCGTTCAGCGGGTCTACATTGTCAAGCGGCGTGCCGTCTTCCTCCTCGCCATCGGCGTACGCCAACGCGCCTTCCAAGTAGAAATCAGACAAACCTGCACTAAAAGCACTCAAAGCCAATAGACCACGCAGTTCTACGCCTTTTACTTCAACTTCTTCTAAGTTCACCGCCTGGAACGTCAGCAGCCCATCGACTGGATCGATCCCGCCCGTAGCCAAGAACTGGGGAGCGATTTGCTGCTCCAAAATGAAGTTATCGTAGAGCGTATCGAACGCGGCGAGCTGCAGGTTGCCTGCTTTGCCCTCGATTCGGAGACCGAGCTCGTAACCCTCGCTGGTTTCTGATTCTAAGTTTGGTGCAGAGATCGTTTTGTAACCGCCGATAAAGTTCGAAAAACCGTTGTTCACGTCATCGTAAGGCGGCGCTCGGAAGCCTTCGCTGTAGCGACCCCATACGGAAACAGAGTCCGTGAGGTTGTACAGAGCACCCAACTTCAGCGTTAGCTCAGAGTCCTCAAAGTCATCCGGTGCGGCTACGCCTGGGTTGCCGTTGAAGAAGATCTCATCGGCATTAACATCCGCCTCATAGTCGTCGAAGCGCAACCCCGGAGTGATTCTAAGACGACCGTCCAGGAGGACAATTTCATCTTGAAGGAACAAGGCTCTGTTTTCGACTTCTGTGGGTGGAAAATCTCGCGTGGGTAGCGGCAGGAACTCAAAGACCGTCTCCCCGGCCGCGTCGACCGTACCGCCGTCGCGAAGGTTCTCATTGTCGGTACGATAAACATCGATACCATAGGTGACGGTGTGCTGGGACGAGCCGATAGCGAAGTTCGAACTCGCCTGCGCGAACAGACCGCTAATGTCCGTATTGAAGAAGGAGCCACGCTGACGCTGTTGGAACAACCCGGGCGGCGCCAAACGATCTTCGAAGGTGAACTGGACCGCTTCCGATTCCTGCCGATAGAGAGTTGCATTCGCACTATCAATCAAGCCCTCCCCGCTATAGCGATCGTTGACGCTGTAGCGCTGACGCTTCCGATCGTCTTCGGCGACACGCGTTTGAATCAGGGTGCCGCGTGCGACAATGCCAAAGTCTGAGCGAAGAGTGGTG
>JBCCQO010000362.1:0-3674 GCA_039024595.1 Pseudomonadota bacterium
CGCCCCTCCCAGAGCTAAGGCTCGTCGCAACGTAAGGCCCAAGTCTGCCGTAGCCGCCTGATACTTGTGTACCACTAGCTCGACCCAACGCAAGAGCACCACTGGTAGCTAGCTCCAATTAGCGAAACGGCGCGTACATCACCGTGGCCGCAATTGGCTAAGCGCTCACTGACTAGGTACAGCTGACTAGGAACAACCAGCTAAGCGCAACCTACTATTCGCAACTTGCTATACGCAACTTACTGGGAAAAACGCTACACAAGATTCTGAGTAGCTAGCTTAGGTGCAAAGAGGTCTGATGCTTGTGGCTTCGCCTCTGGAATATCCCATCGACCGATCGATACGGCAAAAGGAAGTATTTTGTTCACATCACTTCATCAGGACTGGTTCGCCAATGGGCGAAACGATCTTCTCGCAGGTCTCGTGGTAGCTCTTGCACTCATCCCCGAGGCCATCGCGTTTTCAATAATTGCAGGCGTCGACCCCAAGGTCGGTCTGTACGCGTCATTCTGCATCGCAACCGTGATCGCGTTTGCTGGCGGCAGACCGGGCATGATCTCTGCCGCTACCGGTGCGATGGCCTTAGTGATGGTGACTCTGGTCAAAGAGCATGGTTTGCAGTACTTACTGGCGGCCACCCTACTAACTGGACTCTTACAGATAGTTGCAGGCTTTATTCGCCTGGGTAGCCTGATGCGCTTTGTCTCCCGCTCAGTTGTGACCGGGTTCGTTAATGCATTGGCTATTCTCATCTTTATGGCGCAGCTGCCGGAACTTATTGATGTCACCTGGCATGTTTATGCGATGACCATCGCCGGTCTCGCCATCATTTATGGTCTGCCCTACTTAACGCGTGCCGTACCGTCGCCGCTGGTTACCATCATTCTTCTCACCGCCGTCGCCATGTACCTTGATCTCGATATTCGCCGCGTCGGCGATATGGGAGAACTGCCGGACAGCCTTCCCGTGTTCTTACTACCGCAAGTGCCTCTGACCTTGGAAACACTCGCGATTATCTTTCCCTTCGCGTTAACGCTGATGGTGGTCGGACTCCTGGAGTCGCTGATGACCGCCACCATCGTTGACGATCTCACTGACACAAAAAGCGACAAGAATCGCGAGTGCATCGGCCAGGGAATCGCCAATATCGCCAGTGGCTGTGTCGGCGGCATGGCTGGCTGTGCGATGATCGGCCAATCGGTCATCAACGTGAAATCCGGTGGGCGTGGACGTTTGTCGACGCTTGCAGCGGGTTTGTTTCTTCTGCTGATGGTGGTGTTCCTCGGTGACTGGGTTAGCCAGATACCTATGGCTGCACTCGTCGCGGTGATGATTATGGTCTCGATTGGCACCTTTAACTGGTCTTCAATACGAGACCTTCGCGACCACCCGAAGAGTTCCAGCGTAGTGATGCTGGCCACGGTGGCGGTGACCGTTGCGACACACGACCTCGCTCGCGGCGTGCTTACCGGTGTCTTGCTGTCGGGCTTTTTCTTCGCGCACAAAGTAGGACAGATTTTGTTTGTGCGATCGCTAGTCGACGACGACGGGCGATCGCGTACCTACCGGGTCTCCGGCCAGGTTTTTTTCGCCAGTGCCGATCGCTTTATCGCTGCCTTTGACTATCGAGAGGTCATCGAGCGGGTTTGCATCGACGTGAGTCGTGCCCACTTTTGGGACATCACGGCTATCAGCGCCCTCGACAAAGTTATTCTCAAATTTCGCCGTGAAGGAACAGAGGTCGAAGTGGTTGGCCTGAACGAGGCCAGCGCGACCATGGTTGACCGTTTCGCTGTCCACGATAAAAAGGGCAGTGAAGACCTGCTGCTCGGACACTAGCGCATGAAACTGCCCTCAGAGAAAGTCCTCGCTTGCGTCGACCAGTCCAACTACGCCAACCATGTAGCAGACTATGCCGCCTGGGCCGCCGCGCGAATCGGTACTGGCCTTGAGCTCTTGCACATCATCGATCGCAGCGAAACTCTCCCCTCCGGCGAGGACCACAGCGGAGCAATCGGCTTTGACGCGCAGAAAAACCTACTCTCGAAGCTCACCTCCGAAGATGAAACGCGCATGCGCAGCTTACGCGAGCAAGGCCGAGTCTTTCTGAGTCGCCTGCGAGAGCGGGCTAAGCACGCTGGAGCGACTGAGGTCGACGTACGACAACGCTATGGCGAACTTGTGGACACTCTTCACGAGCAGGAAGACGGTGTGCAATTAATCGTCCTTGGTCGACGCGGTCGTTCCGCCGAAGCCACCAGCCGCGACTTGGGCCGCAATGTGGAGTCCGTCGTGCGCGCATTGCAGAAACCAATCCTCACCGTCACCGAAGGCTTCAGTGAACCACAAAAGGTGATGCTTGCCTTTGACGGCAGCGCCGTGACCCGACGGGGTGTGGAAATGATCGCGAGCAGTAAGCTGTTTCCCGGATTGCCGATAGTGCTGCTGATGTCGGGAAAGGTCAGTGCGGACGGTTCGAACAAACTCGCCTGGGCGGAGAGGACGCTTTCCCGAGCGGGCTATGACGTTAACGCCAACATGATTCCCGGTGATGCCGAGTCAGTCATAGCCACCACCGTACAGAAGGAATCCATCGATCTGCTCATTATGGGTGCCTTCGGCCACTCGCCGCTGCGTTCGCTTTTCTTTGGCAGCAAAACGGCGGACCTATTGCGTTCTTCCAGTATTCCGACCTTGCTCTTGAGGTAACCGATCTGGTTAGACACATCGCCTTTTACACATTCAGCCACACGGATCGCTGTTGATCTGGCAACACTGCCCCAATGCTTCTAAAGTGGCGACGATGACCAGCCAAACAGCAACCGAAACGCCCACCGTTCAACAGCCCTCTCTGATTTCGGAACAGTCACCACCGAGCCCCGCATTAGCCGCCCTGGAACAGGTGTTCGGCTACACGGCGTTTCGACCGCCGCAGGGCGAGATCGTCGATTGCCTGCTGCGGGGTGAGGACGCTCTGGTGATTATGCCAACCGGCGGCGGCAAATCGCTCTGCTATCAACTCCCTGCGTTGCTCCGGGATGGCTGCGCGATTGTCGTATCGCCACTGATTGCGCTGATGCAGGACCAGGTTGAGGCGCTGCAACAGCTGGGCGTTCGGGCGGCCTACCTGAATTCAAGCTTACTGCCGCAGCAGGCGGATGCGATCGAACACGATTGGCTGCACGATCGCCTGGACCTTTTGTACATCGCCCCCGAGCGCTTGCTGCAGGCTCGTACCCTCAGCCTTCTAGAACAGGTGACCCCTGCGCTGTTTGCCATCGACGAAGCGCATTGCGTATCGCAATGGGGACATGACTTTCGGGAAGACTACCTACTGCTCAGTGAGCTGCATGAGCGCTTTCCTGAAATACCCCGCATCGCCCTCACCGCCACCGCCGACGAGCGCACCCGAAAGGAAATCGCCCAACGCTTGCAGCTTGAAGCCGCCCGGCACTTTGTTGCCAGTTTCGACCGCCCCAATATCTGCTACCGAATCGCGTTGAAGGACAATCCCCGCGCCCAGCTTCTGAAGTTTTTGCGTAACGAGCACGCGGATGATGCGGGCATCGTTTACTGCCTGTCGCGTAAACGGGTGGAAGAAACAGCGCAGTGGCTGAAGGACCAGGGCTTTGACGCCCTGCCCTACCATGCGGGGCTCAGAAGTGAACAGCGAG
>JBCCQO010000363.1:0-3664 GCA_039024595.1 Pseudomonadota bacterium
CCAAAGAAACAAATCAATGAGACTTTGATCGTCAAGCCCATGCCTGGGTTGGAAATCTTTTTCTTGTGTCGCTTGCGAGAATTTCGTCCATGGGCAGAACACTTGGCAATCATCACAACCGAAGATGCGATTGCCCATAAGGGGGCGTAGTTGCGGATCGATGCTACCTTTGTGTTCGATGGTCAAGTAGGAAATACAGCGTCTCGCATCCAGCTGGCCGGGACCCACCAGCGCATCGGTAGGACATACGTCAATGCAGGTCGTGCAGGAACCACAGTGAGTCGATCCATGCGGTGCGTCCGTTGGCAACGGCAAATCGGTGAAAATCTCGCCGAGAAAAAACCAGGAACCCGCCTGTTTGTTGATCAGCATGGAATTCTTGCCAATCCACCCCAGACCGGCTCGCTCAGCAAGCGCTCGCTCCAGCACTGGAGCGCTATCGACAAAAGCGCGATAGCGTCCACCCCCAAGATCCTCTTCTATTTTTTTGGCGAGCTTTGCTAAACGTTTACGAACAAGCTTGTGGTAATCGCGCCCCAAGGTGTAGCGCGCGATATAGGCTTTGTTGGGGTCTTCGAGAAGCGCTTTTGGCTCGGCTCCTTGCGGTTGGTAGTCCATGCGCAGGCTTAACACTCGGCAGGTACCTGGCACTAATTCTTCCGGACGCGAGCGTTTTGTCCCGTGCTCCGCCATCCACTGCATATCGCCGTGATAACCGGCTTCAAGCCATCGCTGTAGGTGTCCTTCGTGTTTTCCCAAGTCTATGTCGCTGACGCCCAGCTGAGCGAAACCCAACTCCTGCGACCAGGCCCGGATCCGTTCTACCAGCGCTGAGGCAGCGGGCTCTTCCAGCGAGTCTCGCCCTACGGTGCAGCCATCTCGCGCAATTACCTGTGCAGATTCTGCCTCTCGCAGGTCACCGGTGTTTACCCGGGGATCGTAATTTCTTACTGTCGCTCCCATGCAGGGTATTTTGCCAGAGGATTTGCTCTTGTGAGCACCGTTATTCCAGACTTTTTCTATACAGCGGAGCAGAGTCGAGCGGTAGATCGTCGTGCGATCGAAGCACATGGCTGCTCAGGCCGAGCGCTAATGGCAAGAGCGGCTCGCGCAGCCTTCCAGCATCTTTTGCGTAGCTATCCCGAGATTTCCCGCCTACAAGTCTTGTGCGGGCCTGGAAACAACGGCGGTGATGGTCTCTTGCTGGCCATGCTCGCGCACGCGCAAGCGATTCCTACTGCGGTTTTTTTGCTGGCCGGTGAGCCTCGTAGCGAGGACGGCAAAGCGGCTTTCGCTAAAGCCAAGGCGGCGGGTGTGGCTATTACAAGCTTTTCTGAGGCGAGCCTCGTCGAAGAGGGCATTGTGGTCGATGCGATGCTTGGCACCGGTGTTGCCGGGCCGTTACGCGATAGCTATGCGCACGCTGTTGCGGTCGTGAACGGTCTGGGTGTTCCCGTAGTGGCTTTGGATGTACCCACCGGGGTCTGCGGTGACAGCGGCAAGGTTTTCGAAAACGCGGTAAAAGCACACAGTACGATCAGTTTTATTACCGCAAAGCGTGGTTTGTACACTGCCTTAGGATCCGATTATGCGGGCCAAGTTCTGGTTGATGACTTAGATGTACCCGCAGACGCTTACGCGGCTGCAGGTAAGGCTTGCAGAGTACTTTCCTTACCCAGGCAACTCGCAAGTCTGCAGGCTCGAAGGGGCAGCTCCCATAAGGGGCACTTTGGAAAAGTGCTTGTGGTCGGGGGCGACAGGGGCATGGGGGGCGCTGTCATTCTAGCGGCAGAAGCGGCGCTCCGCTGCGGGGCGGGTTTGGTTCGCGTCGCTACGCGCGAGGCGCATATCGCGCCGCTTCTGGCCCGCCGGCCAGAAGCTATGGCGGTGACCATTGATCATCGAAACGATCTTGACGAGTCCTTGCCATGGGCAGATACGATCGTGGTCGGTCCCGGATTGGGTCAGGACCCTTGGGGTGAGCAGCTCTTGCAAGCGTGTTTGGACGCAGATAAGAAAACCCTACTCGACGCTGACGCCTTGAATTTGTTGGCGACCCTTGGAGATCGGGAGCTTCCTTCCGAGCTGATCCTGACCCCTCACCCCGCAGAAGCAGCTCGCCTACTCGGAATAAGTGTTTCTGAGGTGCAAGGAGACCGTTTCCTTGCCATTGAGGCGCTGGTTAAAAAGTTCGCTGCCACGGTGGTATTAAAAGGTAACGGCACGCTGGTGAGCGGCCCAGAAAGTGACTGCTCCTTAAACAATGGAGCCATGCTTCCCAGTCTCTGCGTCGCTGGTAATCCGGGTATGGCAAGCGGTGGGATGGGTGATGTGCTAAGCGGCATGCTTGGGGCCTTGCTGAATCAGATGAGTGATTTTCGGGAGGCAGCGGAGCTTGCTGTAGAGCTTCATGCATGCGCGGGAGATCGCGCAGCTGAACACTTGGGTGAAATGCCGTTGCTTCCCTCTGATCTGTTGATGGAAGCCGCCGAGTTGCTCCCTTGAAAAGCAGTGTCGCGCGGAAGGATGCTCAGGAATAGCACTTTGAACGTTTCCTTTGAACTCGCCGATGAACAGGCGACGCTAGCCTTCGGTGCGCAACTCGTAGCTTGCATGAACGACGATATGCGGATCTATCTCTCCGGTGACTTAGGTGCCGGCAAGACCACCCTCACCCGGGGTGTTCTGCGTGGCCTGGGTTATGAGGGGGCGGTGAAAAGCCCAACTTACACATTGGTCGAGCCCTATCAAGCTTTGGCAAAGACCCTTTACCACTTTGATCTTTATCGTCTTGGCGCTCCGGAAGAGATCGAATACATGGGGCTCCGCGATTACTTCGACGATTCAGCCATCGTGCTAGTCGAGTGGCCCGAGCGGGGTTTACCCCTTTTGCCGCGACCTGATCTGGCGATTACTATTGTCGTTGCAGATAGCGGGCGACGGGCAACCCTTGTTGCTGAATCAGCGGTGGGAGAGGAATGTTTGCACTCTTTGCAAGCCACCTTTTTATAAATTCGGGTTCGTGTATAAATTCGGGCTCGAACTTAACGTCGGAACCACATTTAAGGTCTAACGTGCATCTATCGTCTGATGTTCGACCGAACGTGAGATCGCGGACAAGTCCGCTCAACTCAGGCAAGAGACTGGCTCGGATCTTGTTATTAAGTTTGGCTGGACCAACGCGCAGCGGCGGCAGGTTTTTATGCTCACCGACGGCCCTAGTATTGCTTGCAGCGGGGTTTCCATCGGCCACAGACGGCGCAGAAGTTAGAGACCTTCGCCTGTGGCGGGCGCCGGACCATACCCGCCTCGTTCTCGATATGGACGGTCCGGCGGAACACCGCTTGATAGAACTCTCAGATCCCCGTCGAGTCGTCATCGACGTTCAGAACACAAAGCTGCTTGCGAGCACCAAGGGCCTTGAGCTTGCGAACACGCCCATCGTGCAAGTACGTACTGGCGTACGCAATGGCACGGATCTGCGCCTTGTTCTTGATCTCAGAAAACAAATTCGTCCTCGGAGCTTTACCCTAAACGCCACGGAGAATTCAGCCGATCGGCTCGTGGTGGATCTTTATGACCTTGCCGAATCGACCTCGGAGCCACGCGTAACGAAGCGTGCTGAGCGCACGGAACGACGCCCTATCGTCATCGCCATTGATGC
>JBCCQO010000364.1:0-3602 GCA_039024595.1 Pseudomonadota bacterium
GGAGTACGAGCTGATTACCTATGAGCGCAGCCCTAAGACCATGCTTGCGCCGAAAAGTTATAAGAAATTATCACCACTGCGGTCTGCACCAGTCATCACCGATGGGGATCTCGTCCTAGCAGAAAGCAGTGCGATCATGGACTACATTCTCGACAAAAATCCCAGGTCCAGATTGCGACCGAAAGTCGGCGGTAAGTATCGCGAGCGCTATCTATTTTGGTTTCACGCGGCGCAAGGCACCATGATGCCGATACTTCTACTAGACACCTTATTCTTGATGATGCGGAAGCGTTCTCCTCTACCACTTAAGCCTCTGCTGTTCGGTATGGCACAGCTCGTTAAGTTCGCTTACTCAAAACCGCGGCTCGATGGGCTTCTTGAACTCGCAGAACGTGATCTAGCAAGTTCTAAGTGGTTTGCGGGACCAGAACTTACCGCCGCCGATATTCTCTCAAGCTATAACATGGTTGCCGCCCGCAAACGGGGTTTAATCAATCAAGCCCATCCAAACTGTCTTCGCTGGTTAGATCAGATGGACGAAGAGCCGAGTTTTCAACGGGCGCTGGCGAAAGATGGGCGCGAGTCGATTACGTTAAGCATGGACTAAGTGTGGGTATTACCCGCATCAGAAAATGCGGTGAAAGCTGAGGAAACACTCGGTAGAGCGATTAGTTGTGCTCCAAATGGTGTCCTGTATTCACGATCGGCTTGCGGATCGCATCGGGGCAGTGCCAGCAAGATATGGCGTTGCCTTTTAGGAAGGTATACAACGAGTAAATGAGCCAAAAAAATATAGAAGACTTCTACTACAACGCGGCTGAGACGCTCTGCCTGCTGTACGCGATGTTTCCAATTAGGAGCATTGTGCTCGTTGAAGACATTTGCGGTCCCATCAAATGGGACTTGACCGGACTTCCCGATCGCAAGTCCCAGGCCTGCTTTGAAGCCATGATTTGGCTCTCTGAACATGAGTTGCTGAGCTATAGAAGCATTGAAGACAGAAATGTTGGCTTAGAGGGGGCGGTGCTGACACAGAAGGCGTTTGTGCTGCTCACCAGTCCAATGACCTGGGAGGGAGCAGAGCCGGTTTGCCGGATTGATGCGTTAAACGAAGCACGTAGGACTCTGGCTTACGCGAATGTCTACACAATTATGAGTGACCTTTTCAGAGCGAACTGTCTGTGGAATTCACCGGCCACGCAGTTTCCTTTGATACAAAGCGAAACGATCGCCATGGAGGTGGAAGAGAGTGATTGAGTCAGCGTCTGCGCATAGCGCTTTGCTAAAGAGTGGACGTGGCAGCTTTATTTCTTGTTGTAAATCATTATCATCTGCGTCCCCTATACTGGTCAGCGTATTCAAGGATTAAACAGCGTGAAAATTGGAATGGTTTTCGGGAGTACCACCGGAAACACGGAAGATGCAGCCGAGCTCATTCGAGCCGAACTAGCGGGTCGCGTCGATGAAGTACACAACGTGCAGGGCATGGAACTGCAGGACATGACCCAATACGACTTGCTGTTGGTGGGTATACCTACGTGGGATATCGGCCAGCTTCAGGAAGACTGGGAGCGGCGCTTGATGGACGTGGCGGACTTAGACTTTGATGGCGTTCACGTCGCCTTTTTTGGTGACGGTGATCAGTTTGGTTATCCGGATAACTTTCAGGATGCAATGGGCATCATTAGAGAGCTGTTTGTCGCCTGCGGGGCAAAGGCTGAGGTCGGACACTGGCCCGCCGATGACTATGATTACCAGGAATCAAAGGCACTTATCGACGGGAAGTTTGTAGGCCTGGCGCTTGATGACCTGCAGCAACCGGAAAAGTCAGAAGAGCGAATTCAGGGCTGGGTCTCGCAAGTCTTGCAAGAAATAGGCGTCGAATAAACGCCCTCAATCGATGCAGTAAACAGCACGTTTATTGATCAGCCAGCATCAAGCAGCCAAGGTAACGCTCGAAAAACGCTTGAGGTGCCGGGCGAGATCAGCGACCAGCTCCGGGTGATTGCCATCCGTCGGGATAGCCAGCCAGAGCTGCTCATCCATTTCCTTTGGTAGAGCATGCACCAGTCGCAGTTGGGGGAACGTGGCCTCTAAGAAACTGGGAAGCAGGCCGAGCGCAGTCCCTGTGAGAGTGCTGCCCAACGCGACGTCACCGCAATCGACGTGCAGGCGCTGGCAGTCCGCGGGTAGATTGCGACGAGCCCAAACGGCGAAAGGCATTTGCTTTTGCGAGTTTGGTCCCACGACCAGATGACTAACCAGATCATCAAGGTGGTTTATCTCGCTGTGTTTCTCGAGATAGTCGTCGACTGCATAGAGTCCAATCGAATAGCGGGTGAAAGGCTCTACGAGCACACCGGGTTCCCGCGGTCGTGCCCCGGCTCGAATGACGAGGTCAGCCTCACCGGAATCAAGTTGGACTAATCGGTCTGAACTGTCTAGTTCCACCCGAACGTTAGGGTGAGCCTCCAAGAAGCTGCCAATGCCGGGAGCGAGCAGGTGGATCGTCGGTGCGACAATCGAGACAACGATACGGGTCTTATCCCTAACGGGCTGGATACCCTGGACTTTACCGCTCGCTACAGAAAAAAGGCGTTCGGCTTGCTTCACGGCCACCAAAGCCTCCGCACAAGCTTCCGTCGCCGTGTAGCCCTGTGCATGACGTCGGAACATTTCCGTTCCCATCTCTTCCTCTAGCGCATCGATGTGGCGAATCACGGTTGCTCGGTGAACGCCGAGGGCCTCGGCGGCGGCGCTTACCGTTCCGAGTTCATGCACGTAAAGAGCGGTTTTTAACTCGTCCCATCGGTTCATAAAAAGATCTCCGCAGCAATAGCCGACGTCAGAAACATCATCTATATCGTCTAGTGAGCAAGAAGCTGAATCACGCACAGGGGTGTGCACTTTTAGGACTGCAACCGCTGCGCGAATCTCGATAGCTTTACCGACAGTCGTGCTAGCAGATTATTCCCTGTATTCATTGTACGGCACAGACTCGGTTGCGGAGCACCATCGGGGGATGAGTCAAGCATTGCCAACTCTTATTGAATTTCTATCCCAAAAGGCCGCCTCAGGTCTCAGACTTCGAGGGCTACCACTAGCCCTGATGCGCTTTCTAATACCCTTACTTTTTGTATGCTTCGCGGCTGTCGTCCCTGCGCAAAATTCGAAGCCGGGAACCGATGCTATCACCGTTGGAATCGTTCTCGACGAATCGTCCCGCTGGATGGACGACGCCGTAGCCGCGCTGCGAACAGAGCTCTCTGAACTGGGTGGGGAGGAGTTTCGCTTCGATATAAATGGCTCCAATGTGCGAGTCTCAAGCGGCGAACGTAGCGACATTGAGAGCAATTTAAGAGCGCTAGTAAATAACGTCGACGTGGATTTAGTGATTGCGCTAGGACCCGTGGGCAGCGACCTGGTTCTGGCGTTGCCAAAGCCTAAGCCCGTGATTGCCGCCGCTGTGATCGCGGCAAAAGAACAAGGGTTCCCTGCGACGGAGCAAGGTACCAGCGGTGTCGAAAACCTGCACTATCTTGGCGCAAACATCGATCTTGTATTGGCGTTGGAGCGCTTCGAAGAAGGCACACAAGCGAAAC
>JBCCQO010000365.1:0-3555 GCA_039024595.1 Pseudomonadota bacterium
ATCCTGGAAGTAAAGTGGGGACTTGTCCCGGATATCTGTGGGACCGCCATCATGCATTCCCTCGCCAGCGACGATATCGTTCGAGAGCTTACTTATACGGCCCGTATATTTAGCGGAATCGAGGCCAAGGAGTACGGATTCGCCACTCACGTGACCGATACTCCGCTAGAGGCCGCCTTGGCCTTGGCCCGGGAGATCGCTTCTAAGAGTCCATCCGCCGTACAGGCGTCGAAGAAGCTGTTGAACCTGGTGGCCCACGCGGACGCGGAGCAGATACTACTGGCAGAGTCAGAGATTCAGGACACCATCATCGGCAAGCCCAATCAGGTGGAAGCGATTATGGCTGGTCTCGAAAAACGAGTGGGCAATTATTCAGACTAATGGCGTGGGAGAGTAGTTTGCTTGCGCCGTGTCGAGGGCTAGTCCTCTGTTTGAGTGTATGCCACGGTCCGAAGTGAAAGGCTGCTAGCTTGGATTTACTAGACGAAATTCGTTTGCTGGTCGGGGAAAATGGCCTACTCGTGGCGGAGGACGTTCGCGCTAGGCCAAATCTAAGTTGGGGGCTTGGGAGCTGCCCTGCGCGAGCCATCGTTCGTCCAAAAACGACCGCTGAGCTCGCCCAGGTCATGGGTCTCTGTCATCAATACAAACAGCCGATGGTCCCCTGGGGCGGCCAGTCTGGACTGGTGAACGGCTTTACCTGTGAACCGGACGATATAGCGATTTCTCTCGAGCTGATGTCCACCATCGAACAAATTGATCGCAAGTCAGGAACCATGATCGTTCAGGCTGGCGCCCTTGTGCAGCAAGTACAGGAAGCCGCTTCGCAGGCAGGATCGATGTTTGCGGTCGACTTCGGTGCTCGCGGCAGCGCTCAAATAGGTGGGGCGATAGCCACCAATGCGGGAGGTAACAGCGTCGTACGTTATGGAATGATGCGTGAGCAAGTACTTGGGCTAGAGGCAGTGTTAGCGGATGGTACGGTGATCTCATCGATGAATGAGATGCTCAAAAATAATGCCGGCTATGATCTGAAGCAGTTATTTATTGGTTCAGAAGGAACGCTTGGAATCGTTTCTCGTGCGGTGCTGCGCTTAAGACCTCAACCGAAGGCGGTGCAGACTGCGTTCCTAGGTGTGAATGGTTTCGATGAGCTTACCGGTCTTTTGCAAAGGGTATTAGCTGAGCTAGAAGGAAAGCTGAGTGCCTTCGAGGTGTTGTGGCAAAGTTACTACCGACTGCTGCAAGCCGAATCAGCGGCACATCGAGAGCTTCTTTCCAGGGATCACGCTTTCTACGTTTTGCTTGAGCAAGAAGGCGCGGATCAGGTTCGCGGCAAGGAGCATTTCGTAGAAGTGTTGTCCTGTCTAATCGAAGAGGGTGCGGTCGCCGACGCGCTGCTGGTAGAGAGTGACGCGCAGCGCACCGAGTTATGGGCGCTTCGCGATGATATCGACACGCTAGTTCGAATCCTCGATCCGGCGATGATTTTCGACGTCAGCATGCCGATCCGTCATATGGAGCGCTATGTTGATCGAGTTGAGCTCCGACTCCGACAAGAGGTGCCGGAAGCGAGAAACATTACCTTTGGCCACTTGGGTGATGGAAATATTCATCTGGCGATAGGCCCCTGTCGGAATCGAAGTGCTATCGAGGCGATCGTTTATGACGAGCTGATTCCCGTTCACGGTTCGATATCAGCGGAGCACGGCATCGGATTGGATAAAAGGGAATTTTTGCCACGGTCAAAGACCCCGGCTGAGCTGGCATTAATGAAGACAATAAAGCGCGCCCTGGACCCGGAAGGTCTGCTCAATCGAGGAAAGGTCTTTAGCTAAAGCGGAGGGCGAGCTGTGAGGCTTAAGGCCCCTTTTTTTCAGAGCGCTGCTAAGCGCCTTAGGCTTCATCCCGTGGAAGAAGTTTGTGGTGGTGGCAGAGTCGAGGCTCCAACACACAGGTCCCGTCCACTTTGCTTCGCAAAGTACATAGCCTGGTCTGCGGCAAAGATCAGTTCTCGGGTAGATCCGATCCGGGTATTTTCCGCTGCTGCGGCGATGCCGATAGACACGGTCACCGAGACCTCGTATTCGCCGACATCAATCGCACTAGCGCGGACGTGATCACAGATTCGTGTCCCTAATTCGTGCGCCTCGCTTTCACCAATACCCGGCAAAATCACGACAAATTCTTCGCCGCCATAACGACCCACCAAATCCGTTCCACGCACCAATTGTTGCAGTGCTTTCGCGAGCCATTTTAGGACTTCGTCGCCCGCCAAGTGCCCGTGCGTATCATTGACATGTTTGAAATGGTCTGCGTCGATGAACATAAGGCTAAGCGCTTCGCGAGCCTGGACCGACTCTGCAAACAACCGATCCAACTCGTTGTGGAAGTGCCCTCGGTTGATTGCACCGGTTAAGCTGTCAAGGCGACCCTGTTGCTCGAGGGCTGATACACGCTGTTCCAGCTGCGCGATTTTGTCGTCGCGACCTTCGCCGGGATCGGCAGTCATCAATTCGAACAGCTTCTCTTTCGATGACTCTAACAGCCCCACCGGGTCGCTCACGAGCGACGTTTCGAAGAGCGTCTCGGCTTCCCGTACCGTCTCAGCGATTAGCTGAACAATGTTGCGATCATCATCCGTCTTTACGGTGCATATGCCGTCGATCAAGGACACAAGGCGTGCGGCCTGCAGTTGATCACCGGCAAGCATTGCATCCGCAAGTAGGCCGGAGGCTGCTATGCACCACTGGTCCTCGCGTTGCTCCGAGTTAAGGGTGAGTTCTGAAAACTTATGGCTAGCAGCGACCAGCTCGATGACCGTAGCAGGGAGATTCCAGCGTTTAAGCAGCCACTCGCCAACCTCGGCATGATCGCAACCTAAGGTTTTAATCTCGGCATTCTTCGCGTCTTCGTGGCTACCGTCGTTGAGATCCGCGTAGGTCTCCGGCGCTGCCTGCATGAGCGCCAAGATACCAACGTCCTGAACCAAGCCTGCTAAGAAGCACGCCTCCGCATCCGCACTGCCGAGCTGTCGTGCCAGAAGCCTCGCAATCGAGGCGCTCGCGACGGAACGATGCCAGAGCGCGTCGGTGTCTATTTCTGTCGACTGAGTGTTTTTGTCTTTAACCGCAAGGGAGAAGCTCAAGGCAATCATCATGGTGGCCTTGAAGCCAAGGCGCGATACGGCGTGGGCTATATCCGTACTGGCTTCGCCCCGACGGTAGGCCGCCGTGTTGGCGCTGGCAATAATCTTGGTAGCAATAGCGATATCGTGCTGCACGATATCGGTGATGTCGTTCAGTCCAAAGTCGTCGCTGGACGTCAGCTCGATAATTTTGGTGGCAACCGTAGGAAGGGAAGGAAGGGACTTGCAATCGGTTAGGGATGTTTCTAATTCTTCGTTCATTGCTTGGTAAAAATCTTCCTTTTTGGTCGTATTTCCCTTCCGGAACCAGGAATTCCTAACCGCGCTATCCTAATACATATTCGCTGCATGTTTGACGGATTTTCCAACTCGTTACGGATTATTCGCCTCTGGTAAAGCGGTGTGGC
>JBCCQO010000366.1:0-3553 GCA_039024595.1 Pseudomonadota bacterium
AGGAACGTGCCGCCGTAGGGTATGAATCCACCGTGGATGGCAATTCCATTCATAATGGCGGACATTCCGAATTCGCGAACGCCGTAATAGATATAGTTACCAGCGGCACTCGTATCGCTCACCCCGTCGGAACCACTCCATTTGGTCAGATTCGAACCGGCAAGATCCGCGGAGCCACCGAGCAATTCGGGAAGTAGAGGTCCAAAGGCATCCAGCGCATTCTGGGACGCCTTGCGCGAGGCAATACTCTCCCCGTCCTCCTGGCAAGCGCGGATGTAATTATCGGCAGCGCTCAAGAATTCGGAAGGAAGCTCACCCTTCAAACGTCGCTCCAATTCGGACGCGAGCTGCGGAAACGCCTCCGCGTAAGCAGCGAAGTTCTCGGACCAATTCGCCTCCCGCTGGGCGCCGCTATCCTTAGCATCCCAGCCCTGATAGACCTGCTCAGGTATGACAAAAGCTGGATGGTCCCAACCGAGTTCTGCTCGAGCCGCTTCTATCTCTTCAGCACCGAGCGGCGAGCCGTGGGTCGAAGCAGTTCCCTGCTTATTAGGAGCGCCTTTACCGATCACCGTTTTGCAACAAATCAGACTGGGTTGATGGCCGTTACTTCTTGCCGTCTCCGTGGCGGCACGAACTGCCTGCGCGTCATGACCGTCAACTTCAGGAATTACCTGCCAACCGTAAGCCTCGAAACGCTTGGGTGTATCGTCGCTAAACCAGGCCTCAACCTCCCCATCAATCGAAATACCGTTGTCATCATAGAAAACGATGAGCTTTCCCAACCGCTGGGTGCCGGCGAGGGAAGCGACTTCGTGCGAAATGCCCTCCATAAGACAACCGTCACCCACGAAGACATAGGTGTAATGATCGATGATTTGATGTCCGTCGCGGTTGAACTGGGCGGCGAGGGTCTTCTCGGCAAGCGCCATACCCACCGCATTCGCGATGCCTTGGCCTAGCGGTCCAGTTGTTGTCTCTACTCCAGGGGTATAGCCATACTCGGGATGTCCCGGTGTCTTACTATGCAGCTGCCGAAAACGCTTGAGCTCATCAATCGGTAGGTCATAGCCAGACAGGTGCAAGAGCGCATAAATCAGCATCGAACCGTGACCGTTTGAGAGTACGAAGCGGTCGCGGTTAGGCCAATTCGGATTCGCTGGGTTGTGCGACAGGAAGTCGTTCCATAGCACTTCAGCGATATCCGCCATCCCCATGGGAGCGCCTGGATGGCCGCTATTGGCCTGCTGCACAGCGTCCATGGCCAACGCGCGGATCGCGTTCGCTAATTCGGTGCGACTGCTCATGTGAATTCCTGGGACGGGAAACGGGCGCGCATTGTCGCGTAAGCTTTTCTGCAGAACAAATCTAATTAGCATAAACCGCTGGGCAAAACGCCAGGCTATCTATATCAAAAATCTTTGATATAGATAGACAAACTGCTAGACTCCCGCGCCCATGTTGGCTGCAGCAGAAAAATTCGAACGCCGCCGTGATGAGAATCGCGGGGCGAAAGTGCGCCTGGACGCAAACGCCCAAGAACAAGAGCAGCAACAGGATCTGCGAGAAGAGTCAGCCGCGGCCTTCTTAAAAGCAGCAGCCGATCCGCTGCGCCTGCGTGTACTCAGACTGCTGCGTCAAGACGCGATGGGCGTTTCGGAGCTCTGCGATTTACTTGCCGTTCGACAACCTGCACTGAGTCACCATCTCAAGGTACTCAGTGGTGCGGGGCTGTTACGCAGCGAACGAGACGGCAACCATATTTTTTACCGAAGAAGCGATGTTGATCGCTCCCTGGCGCTAGCAACGTTGCAGCAGGCAGTTCTCGCAACCGCAGATCAGCTGGAACTTGACCAGGAAACGCTAGCACGGCTCAACATCCTTCAAAAAACGCGGGAGCTTAACTCGCGTAATTTTTTCAAGCAGAACGTACAAAAGTTTCGCGAACAACAAGACCTTATTGCTGCGCCGGTTAGGTATGCGGAAGCGGTTGAAGAGCTAGTAACGAGCTTGTCCGCGACCGGAAGCGGTACCGCCCTGGAGTTGGGCCCTGGAGAAGGATGGTTATTGCCAATTCTTGGTCTACATTTCGAAACGGTTCATGCGGTAGACAACGCGGAGGTCATGTTGGACGCCGCACAAAGAACCGTCGACCAAACCGGCTTGAAAAACATCAAATTTCACCTGGGAGATAGCTCCGGCGCCTACATCGATGAGATCGATGCTGATTTAGTCGTGCTCAACATGGTTTTGCACCACACCGCCGAACCAAAGCGCACTCTCAGTGAGGCGGTACGCTGTGTGAAGCCCGGTGGCGCACTGCTGATCACGGAATTATGTGAGCACAAGCAAGGCTGGGCACGTGAGAGCTGCGGCGACTTGTGGCTAGGGTTTGCGCCAACGCTTCTTGAGGAATGGGCAGGTAGTGCCGGAATGCTCGAGCAATCGAGCTCCTATCTCGGACAACGAAACGGATTCACCTTACAGGTGCGGCTCTTTCAACGCGCACCGCTAAGTTAGTTGGTAACAATGAAAGACAAGAGTAGTAGGAAGGTATTATGAGCGAATACGGCGTTTTCACATCAGAGTCCGTGTCCGAAGGACACCCGGACAAGATGGCCGACCAGATATCAGACGCGATTTTGGACAGCATCCTCGCCGACGATCCAAACGCACGCGTTGCTGTTGAGACACTGGTAAAGACGGGAATGGTGGTAGTAGCTGGGGAGGTCACTACTAACACCTACGTCGATCTGGAAGACGTTGTTCGCGGTGTTGTCCTCGATATCGGCTACGACAGTTCTGAAGTGGGCTTTGATGGAGCCTCCTGCGCCGTACTCAATGCGATTGGCAAGCAAAGCCACGACATCGCGATGGGCGTGGATGAAGGAGAAGAAAAAGAGCAGGGCGCGGGGGACCAAGGGCTGATGTTCGGTTACGCAAGCAACGAAACCGAAGTCCTAATGCCTGCACCCATTTACTACTCTCACCGCCTGGTAGAACGGCAAGCGGAGTTACGCAAGAACGGAACCCTCCCCTGGCTTCGGCCGGACGCAAAAAGCCAAGTCTCTTTGCGTTACGAGAACGGCAAACCGGTCGCTATCGATGCGGTAGTGCTGTCTACGCAGCACGCTGCGGACGTCTCTCAGGAGGAAATTCACAGCGAGATTCTCGAGCATGTGATTAAAGGTGTGCTGCCCGAGGAGTGGCTGCATGAGGAAACGCGCTATCACATTAACCCCACTGGCCAGTTCATTATTGGCGGTCCCGTAGGGGACTGCGGACTCACTGGCCGCAAGATCATTGTCGACACCTACGGCGGCATGGCTCGCCACGGCGGCGGTGCCTTCTCGGGGAAAGACCCCTCTAAAGTCGACCGCTCAGCCGCCTACGCGGGACGTTACGTTGCTAAGAACGTAGTCGCTGCGGGACTCGCTGATCGCTGCGAAATTCAAGTCTCCTACGCCATCGGTGTCGCGGAACCAACTTCGATTTCTATTAATACTTTTGGGACCGGAACGGTCGGCGACGAGCGCATTTCTGAGTTAGTGAG
>JBCCQO010000367.1:0-3495 GCA_039024595.1 Pseudomonadota bacterium
AAGGGTTGTAACAATATGCTCCTGGCCATTCATATGATCGGCACGACCGAAGCGCTCGAAATGGGAGTTCGAAATGGCTTGGACCCCAAAGTACTCTCCCAAATCATGCTCGCCAGCTCCGGACGCAACTGGTCCTTAGAAGTCTACAACCCCTACCCCGGCGTCATGGAAAACGCGCCCGCGAGCAATGATTATCAACCCGGATTCATGGTGGATCTAATGGTTAAGGACTTGGGCCTGGCGCTCGCGATTGCGGAGAACAGCGGCGTCGATAACCGTATGGGTAAACTCGCCGGCGAGCTGTACCAATCGCACCAGCAGGACGGCAATGGTCAGCGGGACTTTTCCAGCGTTCTGGAGCTGATTAAAAGCTAATGCCCTCGCCAAGGGAGCGTGTCGCTAAGGTTCTTGAGGCGGCTCAGCTTCACACAAGCGAACATCAGGGCGCTCACCTAGCCTGGCAACAGTGGCCCGCGCAGACCGAACCCACGTCAGAGCCCCTTCTACTCCTACATGGAGGCTTTGGCTCTTGGAACCACTGGATTGCAAATGTCTTGGTACTCAGCCAAAGCAGAGAGGTATGGACCCTAGACCTACCTGGCCTCGGGCAATCGGGCGACCTACCTGAGCCGCATACGATCCAGCACTTTGCTGAGATCGTGCTCGCGAGCATTCACCAGCTATTCGGCGAAAAACAACGGTTAGCGCTTGCAGGCTTCAGCTTTGGTGCGATGATCACGGGCAAACTTGCCGTTTTACTTGGGCATCGATGTACACGTTGCACTCTGCTTGGCGCCGCAGGCTTTGGCGTTCTTCATTCCCAGGTCGTATTACTGCCGCTTCCGTCGTCAGACGCATCCGAACAGGAGGCGACGCGCATCCACGCAGAGAACCTTCGCCGACTCATGTTGCACAAGCCAGACGCCGTCGACGACTTCGCGATACATCTACACAGCGAAAACCTCAGACGCTTCCGCTTCCGAAGCCGTCTGCTCGCGAAAAGCAACGAACTTGCCGAGTTATTGCCGGAGATTTCCGCGCCACTTGTCGGCATCTGGGGTTCGGAAGACGCCACAGCGGGAGGACGAGATCAAATCGAAGCCCGCCGGGAACTGTTTAGGCAGGCGCAACCTTCGTCTCTATTCCATGTGATTGACGGTGCTGGACACTGGGTGATGTATGAGGCGCCGGATGCGGTGAACGAGCTCTTACTCTTAGCTTGAGATAACCCTACTAGCGCGCCGCTTACTTGCGATCATGGTGAATACCGTGGTCTTTGCGGACCCATGCTTATGGGCAGGCGGATGTCACCGTCTAACTTTCCCCTCTAGACGTAGTCTAATCATGCTGCTCCGACGAACAAACTAAGGATACAGGCACGAACAACGAAGGGGACTAGCAGATGTTAATGAGACTACAGATAGCCGGATCCAGATGTCGAAGCGTGATGACTCTTTTCTTAACGATGGTCACTTGGCATGCGAAAACCAGCGCCTTCGACAATCCAGACACAGATGATCGAACCAGCAGCGAGCGTTCGAAACCGGAGGAACTAAGGCGAGAGCTTTTCCTCCAGCTGGATCGCAATAGCGACGGAGTACTGGTTGGCGAGGAACTCAGAAGCTCTTCGGACGCCAATCGCGTGCGTATCCGGCTAATTGATCGAGACGCCGATGGGCAAATCACCCTGGAGGAATTCCAAGCCTACGACGCAATGGAGGGTAGCTCGCGCCGATAAGCTGGCGATCTCTTTGCGTCGATCGCAAGGAGCCAGATTATTGTCGCGACGGGTACGGGGTTGAGAGTATTGAGTTCAGGCCAAGCTCGTCGCGAAAACCCCATACCGCAAGGATAAGAGCGATGAGTAGGAAGAACACAATCACCGCGCTCTTAAACGTGCTCGGTGACTCCGGTGCGTAGGGAACGATTTCGCGCCTTGCAAGATGATCGGCATACAGATCGCAGAGCGCAATTAGATAGATCGGCCGAAGCGCAACGGACACGACCGCAACCGCAACGCATATCGGCAACGCCGCCCATAGATAGGCATCGTAGACGTAGCGGTACACCGCGTCGTTTTCCGGCACGATATCGATCGCAGCAAACATCACGGCGGTACCGAGGTAGGTGCTTATGCCGACTAACCAACATAAAGCAGAGTAGCCTAGCCGCAGCTGAGCGACTTCCTTTAAATTGTCTTTGACAAAACGTACGGAGTTTTTACCGGAACGAAGGAGGTTACTGCCGGTGACGATACTCGGTAGAACACCGGAAACCCCAAGTTTCCAGGCATAGTAGGCCGTTTCGCTAGCAAGTCGTCGCATCGGCGATCGGCGTCGCTTTTTCGGCAGCCGCTCCATTATCTGCTTGACGGTAATCCAGCCATCCACCCAGTGAAATAGCCACAGAGACCACATGCTCGGCAGCACCATATTCACACTGGTCATCATCGTAGCGGGCATACCCTGGCGGTGAAGAAAGTGGGTCGCGCCGATACAGCCACTCAGCAGGCCCACAGGAAACGCAACCGCGCCCACAACAAAGAACGACCAGAGTGTGAGTACGACATCGACAAGGGATCCGCGCCGACTGTTGGCAGCGCTACGCCACACGTCCTCGGGTATCCAATCCAACATTTGAACCCACAGCAGATAGCCCAGCAAGATAAACACCCATTGCAAAGCGGCAAACACTAGAATCTCTCTCTCTGAGCTTATGAGAGTGAGGGCGCGACCGATACGATCGCAAAAAAAGCTGAGTCCCCCGGATGGTTTTACATTGAGATCGGGGAGTTTTTGAATCTCATCGCGAACGAAACGAAGTGTATTGAACGACTCCACCTAGCCACCTAACTTGTATTCGAATCGTTCCGCAAGCTAGGCATCACCTACTCGCGCTATTATCGAGCTCCTTTTCGATGCACAAATCACTCGCATCGCGTTAAGGGGCTACTGCGGATTCACGATAGCTGCGTTTCCACTCTCCAAAAAGGTTTCGAAAAACGAGATAAATTGAGCAACCGCCGCCGCACCGTCCTGAGCGCAAAAGTGTCCTTCATCTTGCTGTTCGCAACCCTGCGATGCCTCGATACCGGCAAGACCAGCAGGCGCAAACTGAAACAAGCCGGCGGTAGATCCATCGTCGACATTCGCCACGAGAGGCGCGGGCGATGCTTGTAGAAGGTCGACAGGCTCAAGAAGCGGTTCCACCTGCGCAACCTGTATTACCGCAGCGGAGGAAACGCGCGTTGACCGATTCGGTATGAAGCTGTCGTCGAGCCCTTCTTGAATCAGTAGGCTTGGTCTGCTGTCGAACTCAGAAGCGTAGAAGCCAGCGAAGCTCGCGGGCGTTTCTTTGTCCAGCAACTGTTGGATCAAAGCCGCGCCAGCAAACGCCGTCGTTTGAGGCACATTGATGTTTGCGTTTTTCAACGACTGCAAAAACGCGCCGGAGTTTATATTGCCCGCCGCGACGAGGGCCTCTCCCACGCGCGTG
>JBCCQO010000368.1:0-3477 GCA_039024595.1 Pseudomonadota bacterium
ATCACATGGATACGACGCGGCTGACGCTACGGATACTAGGCATCGGACTTGTGGTGCTCATAAGCGCTTGTGCAAGCGTGGAGCGACTGGCGATACCCAAAGCAAAATTGCTTGATGGAACGCTGGCGCAGAGCGGAGTCCAAGAGGAGCCTAAGCACGATGTCTGGGGTCGCTTTCTGAAGCGTTATTTGCGTGTGGATTCGGAAGGGTTTGGGCGGCTTGCTTATGCTGAAGTATCGGTCGACGACAAAGCCGCACTGGATGCCTATATAGCGACATTAGCTGCGCTGGATGCGACGAGCCTGAATCGTAATGCGCAACTGGCGTATTGGTCTAACTTGTATAACGCAAAAACGGCGGCGGTGGTATTGAGTCACTATCCCGTCGCTAGCATTCGAAACATAAAGGATGGTGTCTTCGACCTTGGCCCCTGGGAAGAGATGCGTTTGATTGTGAATGGGATAGCGCTCAGTCTACATGACATCGAGCATGGGATTGTAAGGCCACTGTGGCCGAACACCCCGGAAATCCACTACCTTTTAAACTGCGCTGCGCTAGGATGTCCCTCGCTGGTTGACTACGCCTACGAAGAGAGCAATGTTGAAGAATCCTTGAGCAAAAATGCTTCAAGATTCATCAATAGCGAGCGCGGTGTCGCGGTGGACGAAAGCGGCCGACTTGTGCTGTCAAAAATCTATGCATGGTACCTTTCGGACTTTGGGGGCTCCAAGAAAAAGCTTATTCAACACTTAGAAAAGTACGCGGACGCCGCCACCCAGGACAAGATCGTGCGGCATGGGGGAGCCATACGCTACGCCTACGACTGGTCGCTAAACGAAGCCAAAGACCTGAATCCTTGATACATCGCCTCGATGACTCTGCAAAACCGTCCCGTTCGTCGAGAGCAAACTCCAACCGCGTGGTTTACCCCTGTAACTTGCTTCGGTAGTGAAGCTAGGGCACAGGTGTCCAAATCTGAGTTTGGCAAATAAAACCAATACAGCCTTTTACTTCTAAGGTTTGGTCCGCAAGGCGCTTGAGGCGTGAGCTGTAGGTTTTATCCGCTTGCGGACTGTAGATTGTGCCTCCCCTCCAGTCCTTCTTGGCCCGTTCAAAGTCTTTCAGCATAGTGAGACCGAGAACGGGTTCGCCCCCCGACTTGGTTTTCAGCGTCTCTGGTGTGACACCTTCTGCGAGAGAATCTGGGTCGATCCAGCTAACCGTTCCGCAGGGACTACCATCACCGCAATCTACGATGTCGACGTGGGACGTTCCGGACTCGGTTAGGAACGTACCAAACACATCGTGAGGTTCTGCAAATGCCAAGTGGCTAAAAAGGAGGATGGTGGCGCATAGAGCAATACGAGATTTCATTAGTACTGTTCCTGGTTTCTAAGAGTGTTCGACCCGTCTCTTTGTATCGACTGATGATATACATGTTCAGAGTAAATACGCCAATCAGGATTATAACCAGGCCGCAAGAAGGCGGAAATCAGCAGTTTGATTTTTGTGACAACAGAGGGTTGTTACTCTTTCTCATCTACTCGAGTGATAGATAAGTGACGCGTAGTTTGTGACGATCTTTGAAACTACCTGATCTGACATCAGTGCGTGTAATCGTAGGGCACTTGCCAGATCAGGTCGCGATTGGGTCAGCTTTTCGCTAAGCGTACCCGCGGGTTTTATCGCTGCTCAACAGCAGCATGAGTCCTTACAGCACTCACAGCTTTTTGCCTCACAGCATTCAGTGGATTCACAGTCGCAAGTGCAGGTTTCGTCAGTCATAAGTTCCCTCTTGTATCGATTGATGCTTGCATGGTTAATCGGTTCGTTTTCCTTCTATCACGTCCGCGAGTTGTCTGAGTTTTGTTGCGATCTCTTTTCCGTTAAGCGAGTAAATCCTCTCTCGGCCTTTCTTTGCGACCTCTACTACACCTTCATCGGCAAGGACCTTTAAGTGCCTAGATGTAACAGATGCATCTACACTACAACAGTCGCAAAGGCACATTGCGTTTTGCGGTGCTCTGCAATCGCATAGGTGGTATACGAGAGAAAGACGGTTGTATTCTCCCAGGGCTTTTAACAGATCGGCTAGCTCTTGCGTCGCGTCCATGGGCTAATGATTGTTTATTTGTGCAAATATGTCAATGTTTTTTAAGCTGTCGTTAAGGAGAGTCGCGAGGCCAGTGATAACTGAGTCGCGATAAGAAATTTGAACATTGGCAGCGACCTTGAGCATTGGTTTTAGAAGAGAAAACGGAAGTTTATGGCAGAGAATCGGGCGCCGTGGGCTCAGCAAGCTTATTGGTAGCTAGCCTTTGCGCCACTGCCAGGGCGGCACCGGATTGAGTTCGTCCCAAAGCCCGGAAAAGCGATCGCGCGCGGCTTGTTCCGCATCTGCATAAAGCGCCTGACATTTATCGGAAGGTGTATTCCATCCGTAGCCATTAACCAGCATCCAGTGGCTAATATCTTCATCTGAGGAAAAGACTTCTACCAGCGGCATACCGCCCACATTCTTGTCGATCTCCTTTATCCGTACGATTCGCCCCGCCACGCGATCAAAGAGTTTGCGGCGTGCTTGTTGGGCGAACTTTTGTCCGGCGTCCGGAGCATCTACACAAGCCAAGGCGACTCGTTCAACACCGCGTCCGGGTGCTCTTACATCTAACAGGTCGCCAGAGATGACGCGAACAACTTTATGAGTGCCTGGTGCGGCTGGGAAGGCGAATTCACTTTCCGTCTGTCTCTGGGCAAGTTCGCGGGCGGCTCGAGAACTCGGTTCTGTAGGTGGCTCCAAGCCGCTCATCAACAGGATGAAGCCGAGAGGAAGTAGGAATAAAAAAAGCGCATAGGCGAGGAACTGTCGTGTTCCCGTTCGAAAAATCGAAACAACTCTTGGCATGGAGGGGTACCGAGTGCTTCCCGAGAGTGACAAACGATAGTCGAATAGGGACATCGCTGCGACCGATACGTGGATTTCAACGGTTTAGCTTATGGCTAGATGCTTACGGCTCAATCGCTAGTTAGCGTCATTTCACGTTGCCGCATCGGCATAGAGTCAATTAACTGGAATAGCTCTTCAAGATTGAGCTCTTCGGCGCGCGCTTTCACGCCGCCGTCTTTTCCAATCAAAATCACTTTGCTCTTTCCCAGGAGTGCTTTGACTTCCGCAACAACCGGTAAGTTAAGCGGCACTAACAAATTGCTCTGCGCTGAGTGCTCGTCAATGACTATCCAAACAACATTACGCTCATCCAACTTAGCCTGATTTTCTTGCATAGCCTTGAGTTGGCGAGCCGCGCCTTCAGGAGCAGCAATAAGAATCAACCGATAGCGCCAGCGTAGATCCGATAAAGACTCCACGTTTGCTGCCGAAGGCTGTGGTTCTGCGCAGGCGGTAATGGCAGTCATTGTTGCAAGCATTAGGCTCAGCGTACCGAGGTGACTGAGCAGCGGTTTTCCTTTAGTCGTGAT
>JBCCQO010000369.1:0-3476 GCA_039024595.1 Pseudomonadota bacterium
ATCGGCCAAGCTCAATTTCATCCTGAGCCCACAGTGCAAGTGCGCGAGTCCAGCCGGTATTGTCAGCGGTGATAGCCCGCGGTAGATCGTTAAGGAGAATTTCGCCGCCCTGCTGCTCATAACCGAACTCGTCGTGCAAGCGTCGAATTCGATCGGTGTGTAGACGAGCACCTACCTCGAGCGAATGACTGATTTCGTCGCCAAACTTCCAGCGGAGTTCACCCTGAATACCCGATTGCTCAATCAATCTGTCGTTAGTACCAATACGGATGTCATCCGGAGAACCGCTCACGCCGTCCGTATCGCTGCCATTTAGAATCGACACAAAGAGCTGACTAAAGGGACCTTCCGGATTAGCCAGTACGTCACCGATGTTGGCTCCAGCAAAGTTATTGAACTTAAGCCAGGCTCGGTCGAGCTGTTGTGCGTAGGCCGTTACCTGTAGCGATCCACCCAGCAACGGCTGTTGCCAGTCTGCGCGAGCAGCCAGCCATTCCCATTCCATGCGATCAAGCACGCTCGCCCGATAGCGCCGATTTGGATTGGCGCGCAAATCTTCTTCCGTAAGACCAAGATAGGTCTCATTTGAGATCTCGTCCGCGTAGCTGAAACGAGCTTCTAAACGACCAGGACCCAACTCACGTGCGACTTTTAGCACAAACTCATTTTTCTCAAAGCCTGTATCACCTCCCCCGTCCAAGGTCTTAAAGCCATCACTTCCAAGATGGACGAATTCTCCAAGTACACCGTATTCATTCAGCTGCGAACCGGCTCGAGCGTGTACGTGCCGATAGCCATCACTACCATTGGCAAGTTCCAGCATCGCTTGAGTCTCCGAGGGAATCGGTGCCGACAGAAGATTGATCGCGCCACCCACAGTTTGGGGGCCATATTGAATGGATGCGGGGCCCTTGAAGACTTCTACCCCGGTGATGCGATTGCTAAGCGGAAAGAAGTAGGCTGCAGGAGCGGAGTACGGGGCTGGAGACAGGGGAACGCCGTCTTCCATCAGCATGACTTTGACGCTTCTTTCTGCGCTTGCGCCCCGCAAGCCGATATTAGGTCGCAACCCTACACCGTCTTCCTCCCGCGCGTATATTCCTGGGACGAAATTCAAAATCCGATTTATGTCACTGTAGCGGAAGGACTCTAGGGTTTCTTCATCAATCCGATGCGCCGAGCCAGCGACTCGACTGGGGTCGTCAAAGATACCCATGACCAACACCTCCTCTAACTGCTCAACAGAGTCCAACGGATCTGCGGAGACACTCGCGCTCTGGTCCTTGGATTGGGCGAGTGCAGGTGTGTACATCGGCCCCGTCAGAATCTGGGACATCAGCAGCGATATTAGATAACGCTTCATCGATTTGCTGCCAAACGCAGAGGTTTTTGAAGGGGTGGGGATTCGATGGGAGGCTCGGTAATCCAGTTCGCCTGTCGCAGGTTGTCTTCGACTTGAGCAAGATCCACGGTGGGGTCAATCATCCTGTGCGCGAGTCGCCCGTTTAGGGATACCCGAGAGTCCGCGTAGATCTCCACAGGCGCCAGCCCGCGCTCAACATACTCATCGCGAATATGGTGGGCAAGCTGCAAAATCATGTCGGGCTGCCCCGCCATCTCGCGATACTGATCCTCTGTCAGGTATTGATTCGGTGAGACCAGCGCAGCCTGACGCTCCGAGCCGTATACCACCCGATACTGAAGCGAACCAGACTTCTCTCGAACCATCACCCGCCACGAAAACCGCATGCCCTGCTCGTGCCAAAGCACCGTTCCGGGATACAGCCATTGGCGAAGAGGAAACAGAAACTGGAAGGCGCAAAAAATGGCGATTGCATAGGCGGAGAACGTCGCCCGCGGGCGCCATTGGTGGGTAGCGATACGCTTACCCTCTTCAGCATAGACGTCTAGCTGATCTCCCGACGAAGAAGAGGATGGGGAGGAAGAAGATGGAAGAAAACGTAAGAGCTTTCTTGGCCAATTCGCATCGAAGAACACCAGGACGGAAAACACCATGATGATGGGGAAAAGGCCAATGTTAAAAAACAGGTGGGTGAAGTAGTGGAACACTAAAATCACAACAAACGCATAGGGTCGTGTGCGCCGCCACAACATGAATCCGATAATGGTCGTATCAAACAGGAACGCGAACCAAGAGAACGCGAAGTGAACCCAAGTCAGCTCCAAGAAAGGACCGATCAGCGGCAAGCCGCTGTGCGGCGGTAGCCAAATGTTGAGCGGCTGCGCATGGAGCAGCCAATCGGGCTCAAACTTCGCCAGGCCCGCGTAGAAATAAAGCAGCGCTACCTGATAGCGAAGCCAAAAGGTTTGCCAGCTTGGCAAGGTAGCGCGAGCCAGCTTCGGTCGTCGCCAGGCATCTACCGACCAGGCCCGATGCGGTGACAGGAAGCACAGGATTAACGCAAGCAGGCTGACAAAGTAATAGTGGTTTAGGTACGTCGTAACGTCCATCAGCTCTGCATAGGTAAACAAGCACCAAAATGCGACGATTGCGATGCGGTAGAAGGCGCCAATACACACCATAAACGCGGTCAGTGCGATGCCACCGTAAAGTGCATAGAGCCAAGTCTGGCTAGGAACGACGACCCATTCAAAACCCCAGAATTTGAAGTGAAAATCGGGCTCTACGTACATGCGCTCGACCCATCCATTGAGGACGAAGCGAAGCGCACCAAAACACATAAGAGCCCCGATCAGAATTCGAAACACCGCTAGAGCGGCGATATCCCGTGGTTCGAACAGCCGGTCGCGACAGCGATGCAGAAAGTTCGCTTTTGCTCCCGATCTATCCGTCAGCGAAGCTGCGTGCGGTGGGGAGGAGTACTCGTGCACAGAAGCTAGGCTCTAGTCGTTGTCGCCCGCCGCTGCGGTCGGAATAGCCAGGCCAAGTGCAGCAACGATGGGCGCTCGGAATATATCCATCGCGGTCTTTATCTTCCCCTGCAATGCGCACGGCGCAATACCGGAGGAGTTCGCTGCTGCATTCACACAATCGGTAGCGTCGGAAATTGCGGCGACTTCCGCATCGAAGCCTGAACCGGCCTCGATCTGCTGAAGGTCAGCAATGACGATGTCCAAAGCTTCAATTAGCTCGTCCGCTAAGTCCTTTCGATCAATACCAATTAAGAGATCGTTAACCCCATAGCCGCCCGCGACGCCCGTGAACACATCGCGAAAAGCGCGCACGTTGGCCAAAAGATTGGCACCAGAGCTTGCTGAAATTGGTGATTCAAGAAATTCCGGACAAGCGACCGGATCCGCGCACTCGAAACCGGAAACAGGTATTCCGGTCGGGAGGGCTATTTTGCGATCCTTGGTCGACTTTTCAACATAGAAGAGTGCTATCGATAAAGCATCGAGCGCGTCCTGGGGACGCGTATATACGACGCTGCTGGCAAGCCCGGCCGTACTCCACTGCTCCAGAAAATTATCTTCGCTCGGCTCCCAGCGCTCGC
>JBCCQO010000370.1:0-3469 GCA_039024595.1 Pseudomonadota bacterium
ATCCTGGCGAGCTATCTGCATGCGACGATACTCAATCATGATCGCATAGAGCGTTCGATCAGCTTTCACCTAGCGAATCAGCTAGACAGCCCGGCAGCGTCTTCCTTGCTACTGCGAGAGGTGATGCTAGAGGCCTTTGAAGCGGACTCATCGATACTCGATAAAGTCCGTGCCGATCTGCTCGCCGTCTTAGATCGTGACTCTGCAACTAGCCAGCTGTACGTGCCGTTCTTGTATTACAAGGGCTTCCATGCTCTGCAGGCGCAACGCGTGTCCCACTGGCTATGGAATCAGGGACGGGAAGCACTCGCACTGTTTTTCCAGAATCGGACCAGCACTAAGTTTGGCGTCGATATCCACCCGGCAGCTCGCTTGGGCGAGGGAATCATGATCGATCACGCAACTGGCGTGGTCATTGGAGAAACCGCTGTGGTTGGCAACAACGTATCGATCCTCCAGTCGGTAACTCTGGGTGGCACCGGCAAAGAAGATGGCGACCGCCATCCGAAAATTGGCAACGGCGTGTTGATCAGTGCCGGTGCCAAAATCTTAGGTAACATCTGCATTGGTGAGGGCGCTAAAGTCGGTGCGGGAAGCGTGGTGCTTGAGCCGGTCGCACCGCACACCACGGTCGCCGGCGTTCCAGCGAAGGTAGTTGGCAAACCTGCTACCGATCAACCTGCACTAGACATGGATCACTGCTGGCCGTGCAACGGGGACAGCGACGATTGCGAAGCGCAGGATCGCGAATAGGTCAAACAGCCGCAGCTATTCGCACCGCGTGCTACTTTCCGCAGCTGCGGTTGGGTTCATACTCGTGTTTATACGGGTACATGGGTGTGTCGACCAGTGCTAGCTATGGTACTGCGGCGATAGCTCGATAACCGCATCGACAAATGCGGTGACGTGGTCTGGGTTCACGCCGGGAGTGATTCCATGTCCCAGGTTGAATATGTGACCGCTCCCTTCGCCGAAGCCCGCGAGTATTGATCCGACTTCTTCCCGTATTCGCTTTGGCGATGCAAACAACATCATCGGGTCCATGTTGCCTTGCAGTGCGACGCGATCGCCCACCGCGGCGCGAGCCCGTCCAATATCGGTTGTCCAATCGATCCCCACCGCTTGGGCACCGCAGTCGGCAATGCTGCTTAGCCACTGGCCACCGCCTTTCGTAAACACGATCAAAGGCACTGCTCGACCTTCGGCCTCGCGCGGCAACTTCTCGGCAATACGCTGCATATAGGTAAGGGAAAACTCCCGATACGCCGCGGCACTTAGGCTGCCACCCCAGGTATCGAAAATTTGAAGAGCCTGCGCTCCGGCGTGTACTTGAGCCGTTAGGTAATCCGCTACCGCATCGCTGAGTACGGAGAGTAGTTGATGCATTAGCTCTGGTTGGTTGTACGCCATGGTTTTGACACGGGCGAAATCTTTGGATGATCCGCCTTCAACCATGTAGGTGGCTAAGGTCCAGGGAGAACCGGAGAATCCAATGAGTGGAACTTTCCCGTCCAGTTCGCGACGAATCGTACGTACCGCATCCATTACGTAAGACAGATCATCTTCTGCTCTGATCGAGTTGAGAGAAGCAAGGTCATCCTCCGTTCTTACGGTCTTCTTAAATCGAGGACCTTCGCCCGTCTCAAAATAGAGGCCCAAGCCCAGCGCGTCCGGGATCGTCAAGATGTCTGAAAACAAAATCGCCGCATCCATCGGATAACGACGCAGCGGTTGCATGGTGACCTCGCAGGCCAAATCGGCATTCATACAGAGGTCCATAAAGGATCCAGCCTGCTCTCGGGTCGCACGATATTCAGGTAAATAGCGACCCGCTTGACGCATCATCCACAGCGGTGTGCGGTCCACAGGCTCGCGCATTAGAGCGCGTAGAAATCGATCATTCTTCAATTCGGTCATGGTTCCCCCAATGCCGCGTTTCGGATGTTGGCGCTTGGCTCTTTATTGCAAGCTGTAGCAGAGCTTCTTTACGCCTTGTTGTCTTTATTCCGCTATTCCAGCGGTTGCGTGCTCACCTAGGAACGCGCGTAGTTCTTCTTCGCTGACCTCATCGGTGAGAAAGGCCTCCCCAATACGTCGTAGGAGCACAAGCCGCAGTTTGCCATTGACGGCTTTTTTATCTCTGCGCATAAGCTCTAGCCAGCGTTCAACAGCGATGTCTTGCGGGGGTTCGACCGGCAAATTCACCGCGCGCAGCCATTCCAGCAGCGGCGCAAGCGCCGTAGCATCTAGATAGCCTTTGCTGATTGAAAGACGAAGTGCCAACACCATTCCGGCGGCAACCGCTTCACCGTGTAACCAGACTCCATAGCCTTGCGCCGACTCGATCGCGTGCGCGAAGGTGTGCCCGAGGTTGAGAATTGCCCGTAGTCCCGCTTCTTTTTCATCGGCTGCGACCACCCGAGCTTTGCAGTCACAGCTGCGTTCAATCGCTTCTTCTAAGACCGTCGAGTCTCGCGCCGCTAAAGATTCGCTTCGCGCTTGCAACCAGTCATAAAACTCCCGGTCACAGATCAAGCCGTATTTGATCACCTCCGCAAGACCGGCTGCGTATTCGCGAGGAGGAAGACTCGCGAGCACCTTGGTATCAATCAGCACAGCCTGCGGCTGATAGAAGGCACCAATCATATTCTTGCCTAAGGGATGATTAACCCCGGTCTTCCCACCCACGCTCGAATCCACCTGAGCGAGCAGGGTGGTCGGTATTTGAATAAACGGTACGCCTCGCTGGTAGCTGGCGGCGGCGAAGCCCGCCATATCGCCAACCACGCCGCCCCCCAAGGCGAGAATCGTCGTAGTTCGGTTGTGACCGTCTTTGAGCGCCACATCGTAAATCTGCTCTAGTACTGCAAGCGACTTGTGTTCCTCTCCGTCTGGAAGCACGACCGTCGAAACCTGAGTGGCGGGATCCAGAGCGTTTTTGAGTTGTTCGAGATACAAAGGCGCGACGCGCTCGTTGGTAACTACGATAGCTTGCGAGCCAGAAAGGTGCTTGCGATACAAATCGCTATCGCTGAGCGCACCTGCCTGAATATAGATGGGATAACTGCGATCACCAAGATCGACGGTAAGCATGTAATTGATTCGTTTTGCGGGTTAGTTTTTCTTACAAGGCGTGGGCTTACCGTAACTCGCCAAGAAGGCGCTGTGCAATCGACTTGGGATTGCTACGGTCGGTATTTATCACATGATCGGCGATTTCTCGATAGAGCGGTTCACGCTGCTTGCTGAGTTTCGCTAGGACTTCTCGAGGGTCGCCCTGATTTAAGAGCGGGCGGTTTTGGTCGTTGCGAGTACGGCGAACCTGCTCGTCGATCGTAGCGTGAAGGTATACGACGTAGCCGCGCTGCGCCAAAGCATCTCGATTCGATTTGCGGATAATCGCACCGCCGCCGGTTGCGAGGACCGCACGATCGATTTGCGTCAGCTCCTCAATCACGTGTTGCTCCCG
>JBCCQO010000371.1:0-3469 GCA_039024595.1 Pseudomonadota bacterium
CAGCAGAGTCAGCGTTAGAGCGGATTTTGAGCAGCGGAGAGTTACGCGTTGCCATGTCCGGTGACCAGCAGCCGTTCAATTTCAGCTATGGGAAGAAAAAAACCTTGGTTGGTTTAGATGTGGATCTCGCTAAGGAGCTCGCCCGCACGATGAGTGTCGAACTCAAAATTATTCAAACACCGTTCAGCGATCTCTTGGACACGGTAGAGAAAGGCGATGCAGATCTTGCGATTTCGGGAATGACGATTACCGCTCAACGGACCAGCAAGGTGAGCTTTGTGGGCCCTTATGTACTCTCGGGGAAGTCAATACTGTTAACAGAGAGTGCCAATCGTAAGCTCGATACGCCTGGAAACTTCAATCAACCTAACCTGCGCTTAACAGCGCTGGAAGGCTCAACGAGTGAAAGTCTGATAGCGAACCGACTGCCCGAAGCGTCCCTTATCGCCGCCAAGGACTATGAAGCGGCAATAGGCCTGCTGCTCGATGGCAAGGCCGATGGAATGGTCGCCGATTTACCGATCCTCGCATACACGAAAAATCGCAACGGGCGTGCGCAGCTTCAGCTAGCTATGCCACCGCTTACGGTGGAGCCGATGGGAATAGCGTTGGCCAAAGGAAGTCTTCAACTTGAGAATTATCTGCGTAGCTTTCTTGCCGTATCGGAGAAGACCGGCACACTCCAACGGTTATATGCGAAGTGGTTTGAAGGTGGATCCGGAGAGCTGTATCGCTAGCTAACTCAGTTTTAGCGGCGAGCTATGGTCAGTTTCTTCTCCTAATCGCCTGCTGACCGTTAGCTACCTGCTCACATTGCTGGTAATAGCCGACCACTGGGATGGACGTTGCTTACCATTGCGCAGCAGTTTTAATTCCGCATCGAGTTTCTTACCTAATGTTCTAAGATCGCCGATATACCGGCCACTTGCCCGTTCATCTTGCTCAACTTTGCTGAGGCAAGTTTGTAGCTGATCGCGCATAAAACCGTAGAAATCAAAGGTGTTTGCGCTCGCATGTTCATAGGCATCACCAAGCTGCAATAAACGACGATGAACCTCAACACACACAGATAAGATGGTCTCGAAGCTATCTACCGCTTTTAAAAAGCTACTCAGAGACGGCGTAAAGTCGAGCAATGTTTTAACGCGTTGCACAAAGGCGGAAGGCGCTGCTTTGGGCTCCTTTGGCTCGCCACACTCAGAGTCTGAATTGGGAAAGCGACTGCGTGAGTAGTTCACCTTGATAAATTCCAATTGGGTGAGGATGGCGGACTCCATCGCACGAAGATCATTCCAGGACTCATCAATAAGTCTGGGGAAGCTCAGATCTGCGCTGCTTCTTAGCATCGACGCTGAATCCGCATCCAACATGTTTACCGAATCCAAAGCATCCGCCCTCCCCGAGTGCTGAGAGCGGGAGCATTCATGCACTTTCGCAGCCCAATCGAGTTCAGCTTTGGCTTTGTAGATGCGGTCCACTACACGCGACATTCGATCTTTCATACTTCGACACGCCTCCAAATTCTTCTCTAAGGACTTATCGCTGCTGGAACAGTGGGTACGTCCAGCATTTTCGAATCGTCAGTGTCACCCAAAAATTTGGCCAAGCAGCGGTTCCGTAGTTAACCGTAGTTATGTCGAGGGGCGTCTTACCGCTAAGCTATAGATCAAGAGTTGTGCCGGTATTTGGGTTAGTACCTGTCGTAGGAGAGTCGAAGGATGAACAAAGCGGTAATTGTCGGTGGCGGGCTTGCGGGGCTTACTGCAGCAATCGAGTTGGCCGAGCGAGGTTTTGACATAACCTTGTATGAAGGCCGGGAAGAACTGGGTGGCAAGGCCGCGAGCCTAGAGAAGAACACTGTCTACGATGGGAATCTAAAACCCGTTCGAGGCGATTGCATCGCTAAACGGGTCCACTCGGATCATGGCTATCATGTATTCCCGCTCTGGTACGTAAACATGCGACGCCTCTGGGAACGGATTGGCATAAAACCGGAGCATGTTTTTGAGAGCGGTGAATACTATGGGCTTCAACGAGGTTCCTCGTACGACTTCGCATCGCCAGTGCCAAAGAGCGATAGAGAGCTGTTCAGTTTGCTGGACCTAGTGACTCGCACAGATGAAGAGGTTGATAACCTCTCATTCAGAGGATTTCTCTACTCACGTATTTACAACGACCTCGACTCAGTCAGCCTCAACCAGCTCTTCTTAAATGCGCTGTCGATCCCCGAATACGACATTAGCTCTAGAGTAGTTCGCAACCTCTTTCGTCAATGGATGCCGGTGATCAAGGATAAGAACTGGGCTGCGCTCAAAGGCAGCTTAGGTGAGGTTCTAATTGATCGGATGTACGAGGCAGCGAAGGACGCCGCAAAGAAGTCCGGTGGAAAACTGACGCTGAAACAACATTACTGGCTCGATGAAATTGAAGTCGACGGTGCTGGCCAGCCGATTCTGCACTTCGTCAAAGAGAAACGAGGTGGTGCGTCGCGCGGATCGAAAGCCATTCGTGAGAGTGTTTGTGGCACGCCTATTATCATGGCCCTGCCGCTAGATGTACTAAGAAACCTTCAGAGCGATGCGTTGTTTCATGCAGAACCTGCTATTAAGGGCCTCAATTATCTGCGTGCAAATCAATTCGGCGCGATGGATATTTATTTCAAACGCAAACTACCGAACGTGCCACTAGACCACTTTGATTTAATCGGTTCGACTTACAATCTCTCGGGCTTTGATATCTCTGAACACTGGCCAGTGTTCAAGAAAGAAAAGTATAAGGGCAGCGTGATGCAGTTTGTTGCGGGTTCATGTAAGCCTCTCACGGGCCTATCTATAGAAGGTTTTACCCGCGAAATGCTGAGTGAGATCGTACAGTTCATTCCAGACGCAACTGCGGACGGCATGGACTATGTCGTGCCTCATCGTAATGCGTCCCAACCTCTGTTCGTGAACGATGTCGGTACCTGGGAGCACCGTCCGCCAACGGAAGGTCGTCTCTTTTTCTTTGCGGGTGACTACGTCCGTCACGACACCGACATTACCTCGATGGAGGGTGCCGTTCGCTCTGGGCTGAACGCAGCCGAAGCTCTACGCCAGCGACACGCACCAAACACGCAAGCGGTCCAGATTCTGCCTCCCATGGGCTTCACGGACCAGCAGCTGGTTGAGATGCGAATGAGCAAGGTCACTCCTGGGCGCGTGAAGATGTTCTTTGAATACCGCTTGCGGGAGCTTTTGGGCGACCTCTAGGTCGCCCGTTAGCACGCTACACCCTTGCACTAAGCCACAGCGCTAAACCTTTGCGCTAAACCTTTGATCTAAACTAAGCCTTCTGCTTCGCAGAAGCTCAAATAGGCGTGCTTGGCTTCGATAGAGTGTTGGGGCCAAAGCCGCTTTTGAAGCGAGTAGCTAAAGAACTTCAGTGACCGATGGGGGCCGCGGAGCATCCGAGCAATCGCTTCCTTTGCCGC
>JBCCQO010000372.1:0-3445 GCA_039024595.1 Pseudomonadota bacterium
AGAAACACTTGCTGGAGAAGCTGGTGGCGCCAGTCCGGAGCTGATGGAGCAAATCCGTGAAAGCTATGGACTCGACAAGCCCTTCTACGTGCAGCTGTTTCTGCAATGTCGCCCGGCACAAGCGACAGCAAGACAAAGTTGAATATTACAACCGCAATCAGCAGAGCCGCTGCATAACTCAGGCGCTGAACAACAATGGAGAGTATTTGCATGGTGCCGGATCCCCGGTGTCGGGCCGCAGCTAAAGCGAGAGAGAGCTTGGCTGCGGCCTGGCAGTCCACCCGTTACTGTTTGATATAGACGTTGTCCCAGGGAACTTGCGTGCCCCAAATCGAGTCGATCGGTGGGTTACCGACGCGCTCCGTGTTCCAAACTGTGTGGAACGGAGACGTCACCATGAAAGCAATGGGAACGTCGTCGACGATCATGGACTGAATCTCGTCATAGAGCGCGCTGCGTTTTTCGACGTCGGTTTCAGAGCTTGCTTGCTCCATCAGCGCATCGAGCTCAGCATTGCGGTATTGCTGCGTATTGTGCCACGGAACGCCGGGACGGATATTGTCGGACTGATAGGTGCGGTGCACTCCAATCACCGGATCGCCCCAGTTGAAGACAGAGTCGATTGTCATATCGAAATCGTGGTTCGACACCTTCTTGATCCAGGCCCGAATGTCAGGCGTGACCGCAATTGTCACATCAATACCGACATCTCGAAGCTGCGTTTTGATGTACTCCGCCATCCGTTTGAACGTGCCACGGTTCACGATAACGTCGAGTTCGGCGGAGAAACGAATGCCATCACCGTCGGGAAGGAGCCCAGCTTCGTCCAGCAGCGCGTTGGCTTTATCCAGATCGAGGTCGTAAGGGTTCACACCTTCCGGGGCGTAGATGCTGCCCGGATGGATCGGGCCGAGGGAGCGCTGAGAGAACCCACCCATGATAGCATTTAAGATGAAGTCCTTATCGATCGCGTAGGCGATAGCCTGGCGTACGCGTTTGTCATTGAAAGGCTCGCGTTCCAAGTTGAACGCAAGCCATTGCAGAGCACCGACGGCCTCATACCCCTGGCTTGTCATGTCGATGTGGTCGGCACGCTTAAGCCGATTTAACTCGATGGGGTCGGAGGCCCATGCGTACATGTCCGCTTGGCCTTCTTCCATCGCGATGACGCGGCTGGTCGATTCGGCCATCCGGCGGTACACAATGCGGTCGAGATAGGGACGACCGTCGATAAAGTAGTCGTCGAAGCGGTCCATTATGATGAAGTCGCCCGGCTTAAACTCTGTGAGCTTGAACGGGCCACACCCCACCGTCCCTTCAGCGTTGTTGGGGTGCCGCCGGATATCGACATCGTCGCCGCCGTAGACGTGCTTGGGCAAAACGCTTCCGAGCTGGGAAGACATGGCCAACAAAATAGCGGGATGTGGTTTGCTCAGGTTCAGGACGACGGTGTGCGGGTCGGGCGTTTCTACGCTCTCAACCACCTCGTACATTGTCTTGAACGGGTGATTGGCCTTGATCGTTTCGATAGAGAAGGCGACATCCTCTGATGTCACCGGGACGCCATCGTGAAACTTGGCGTTATCGACGAGGCTAAGTGTCACGGCTTTGCCGTCGTCGGAAACGGACCAGTCTTTTGCCAGGTAGGACTGCGGCTGCCAGTCCCGGTCGAACCGAAGCAGAGCACAATGGAGCTGAACACCGGGGAGCCCGGTTGGCGTTCCTGAGGCAATGTTGGTGTTGAAGTGGCCGCCAATCAGCTGATTGATGTAGTTCAACGTCCCACCGCTTTTGGGCGTGCTCTCGGCAAAACCTATGGCGGTTGTACTCGCCAACATGACCGAGGCGGCTAGCAATTTTGTCGCAAGCGAGCGCATGAGGCCCTCCTGTGCATTCGTCGGATTCCGGTACTGCGCAGACTATAGCGTCTGCCCATTCTGCAAACTGTATTTTATAACGGTGAAATGTCTAATTTTTGTATCTTTATGGTGGGAAAGGGGAAGCCTCTGGCTGGTGCTTCACGCACAGGTGGGGTTGAACCCATGCGCGGAGCGAAGGGTGAGAGTTAAGTGCGCCAGGCATGCATGGCTTACCTCAGGAGGTTGGGATGCCGGCTCGGAACGCAACCACGTGCCCTTAACGATCCCGGGGGCAACATGGCCTCGACCGTGCACTTCCCGGCGATCCCGATGGCTCAAACGGACAACTTTTGAAATCTTACCTGGCCTCGCGCCTGGTGTCACGCACAGCTTTTCGGACACAACGCTAATCAGAAAGTAAAACTGTGCCTCGATTCAACTTCACCATTAAGCAGTTGCAATACATCGAAGCGGCAGGTCGGCTGGGATCGATCGCGCGGGCAGCGGACGAGTTCAATATTTCACAATCGTCCATCACATCTGCAATTGGTGGTTTGGAAAGCGAAGTGGGCTTCGATTTATTCATTCGTACGCGATCGAAAGGACTACAGACAACACCCGGCGGCGATCATATCCTGAAATTGATCAGACAGCTTGTTGATCATGTAAAGCAGTTCGAAGTAGAAATCAACGACTTTGGAAGTGTGGCAACCGGAACAGTCAGAATTGCCATCTATGGAACGACCGCACCCTCTTTTCTGCCAGTGATCCTCAAAAGCATTACAGAGAATTTCCCACAAATCTTCGTCAAGATTATGGAGGGAATGCTACAAGACGTCATTGAATGTATTAACCGTGGAGACGCGGACTTAGCATTCACATATGAGATGTCCACTGACGCGCAGCATGAATTTATTCCGCTTCTGCACGCCCCAACTTATGCTTTGTTTTCGGTAAACGATCCATTGGCATCGCTCGACTATGTAACTCTGCATCAGTTATCGACACACCCTATGGTGATGCTCGACATACCGGCTGCACGGTATCACTTCATGTCCATCTATGAAAACCTGAATCTCAAGCCGAGGATTGCACATACCACGCAGTCATCTGAGATCGGTCGAGCACTGGTTTCTGCAGGTTTTGGTCACACGCTACTGAATATGAAACCTGCTGGCTACGAGAGTGACGACCCGCGTTTTCGGGCGGTACCGATTAAGACCCCGAGTGAAGCGCCCCTCTTTGGCATTGCAACAGTCAAGGGCGCCCGCCAGCCTGAAGTCGTGCGGACCTTCATAGAACACTGTGTGCGTATCGGGAATGAGGGCGCGTACAAGCCGCTCATTATCGAATACGAAAGCCTGGAGTAGTGTGGGATCGGTCTCCTCGCTTCTTTCGGCGTGGCCTAGGGCGTGTGGACGGATTCACCGAATTTTAGGGATTTGGCCCGATGGATTTTCGTCGAACCGGAGGGTCGACGATGCTGACACAAATGAACGAAGCGGATTGGCAGATCATGTTGACGGCCTTTCAGGCAGCCCGGTCGAGACGCGGTGACAAAGGACGCGACGACCGCAAGTTCCTGG
>JBCCQO010000373.1:0-3390 GCA_039024595.1 Pseudomonadota bacterium
CCAGTATGGCTGTTAGAGGAGATATCGACCTACAGGGCGATGCGGACTTCTCTGCGGATGCTTCCGAAGGAACAGTTACAACCGAAGAAAGAAAATCAGCGCGCTTCAATGATCTCGTTACGGCTGCACAAGACCCGCTGGGTGCGGAAGCTCTAGTGATCGCGCTCTTACTGGTTCGCGATCGCCAGCTCCGCGAAGAGGCGCTGAATTTGGTTGCCGAACAGGGCGCAAACGGTCTTAAGGATCAGGTCCTGGAGCTCGCTCCCCTTGTCGAGCAGCTCGCAGCGGGTGAGCGTTTCCCCATCGTTGCCTGCGCTATTCCCGCACTAAAGACCATGTCCACACCCCAGTACCGCCAGTTCAAATCAACCCTGTTGTCGCTCATACGCCTAGATAAACAAACGGATATTTTCGAGTGGTGTTTATTTCAGCTCGTTCGTCACTATCTGGACGGCGAATTCCTGCGAGTAAAGACAGAACGACCACGTTATTCCCATCTCGCCAAAGTTCGAGGGCCGCTTCGCCTGGTGTTATCGGTGCTGGCTCATCAGGGCGATGGGGACAGCGCTATCGCGTTTCAAGCGGCGCAAACAGAGCTGGGCATGGAAGAACTCAGCCTCATGCCCTTGGCTGAGTGCAGCATTAGCGAGTTTAGTCGTGCTGTGCACACTCTGGCAGAGTGCTACCCCCTATTGAAGCCACGAATACTCAAAGCCATGGCGCTTGCGGCGACAGACGATGGGGTGGTGAGCGCGCAAGAACGAGAGTTGGTGGTGGCGGTCGCTGCGGTAATGAACTGTCCCGTACCACCAGATTTCGATTTTGGGCCCACGGAAAACGACAGCGGCTCACGCGAGACCACTGTTGGCTAAAGCACGCTAGATGCCCGTGTCGATTCGGTAGGACGACCCGCTACTGTGATACTTATTGGGTGTTTTTTTAGCAATTCCGTTCAGGGACTGCTTCTACTCATTGTCAAACTTGAAGCCTTTGATAAGCTGATGCAGTGAGTCTTCGAGGCCGCCAAGGATGGCGGTATCTACTCATGCAGGCCGCATCTTGAAGAGATGCAATCCTTTAACGTCGTGCAAGGAGGCTACGACTATGGAAACTCCTCTTGGGGCACAGCGCTCTCGCCCCGTACTACGCAAAGCACTTATGTACCGGCCCGCTCCGCGGCCGCTGGCTCCCGATAATCCGCTAGAACCGTCTCGCAGTACCGGCGCCGTACCTTATCGCGGCGGCGCTCGCGCCATAAGTCCGGGCACCCTCGCCACTAAGGGTCGCTCACCTGCGATCGATAGCACTCAGAGCCGACTCAATGACTGTGCGCCAAGTCATTTCTACCATAACGCTGACCAAGGCTCAGATAACTCAGTCCAAAGCGAGCTGATGACCATTGCCCGAGCGTCACATCAGCATTTGTTCAACCAGCATCAAGAAACAGCAGAGCTTCAAGATCTGGTCAATGATGAGAAGCCGCGTTTTCTTCCCCTATCGCGGACAACTGATCGAGTCTTGAGCATCCTGCTCACCGGTGATCTGTATCGACTGCGAGCAGAATCCGTTGCAGAAGCTCTAGGAATAAGCTGCACGACCTTGAGGCGTCGCCTGCGCAATGATCACACGAGCTACCAGTTTCTCCTGGATCGCGCCCGCCAGTTTCGCTGCGAAGCGCTACTGAGCACGCGCTGGCTGCCGGGGAAGTGTCTAGCCGACGAGCTGGGCTACCTGGAGGTTAATAGCTTCTATCGCGCTTTTAGGCGTTGGACTGGTCTTAGCTACAGTGAATATCGATTGCGCTACGACTAGCGACCGGTACTAGGGGTGCGCTCACTCCATCCACAGGCGGGCTTGGCGCCGAAGCATGCAGCTTCGTGATTCGGACGCTGAGCGCCGGGGGCACTTAGCTAAAGGGATCGTAAAGAACGATTGTCTCTACCCGGTCGGGCCCGGTCGAAATAATGTCGATCGGTGCTCCAACCACGGTTTCGATCAGAGAGATGTATTCTCGAGCTGCCTTGGGAAGCTCGTCCAGAGACTTTGCGCCGACCGTAGATTCCTGCCAGCCCGGCACAGTCTCATACACAGGAACCAAACCTTCGTAGTCTTCCGAATCTACTGGATTGAGTACAGCTTTGCCTTCAGCATTCTCGTAGCCGACGCACAGCTGGATGACTTCGAGGCCGTCGAGAACGTCTAGCTTGGTTAAGCAAAGTCCACTAACGCTGTTAATGTTCACCGCGTTTCTCAGCGCGACCGCATCAAACCAGCCGCAGCGACGCGGTCGGCCGGTGGTTGCACCAAACTCGTGTCCGCGCGTAGCAAGATGCTCGCCGGTCTCGTCAAACAGTTCGGTCGGGAAGGGCCCAGAGCCAACCCGAGTGGTGTATGCCTTGGTGATGCCAAGCACGTAGTCCAAGTAAAGGGGGCCGAATCCAGAACCTGTCGCGGTACCACCGGCGGTGGTGTTTGAGCTGGTGACAAACGGGTAGGTACCGTGATCGATATCCAGCAAAGACCCTTGGGCACCTTCGAATAGGATGTTTTTCGACTCGCCGCGCAACTGGTGCAGCATCGCGGTTACGTCGGCCATCATTGGCAACAGCTGTTCGCCGTGTTTTAGACTGGTTTCCAGCACCTCTGATGCATCGATCTTTGGAGCCTTGTAGTAGTGCTCAAGCTGAAAATTATGATACTCAAGCACTTCGTTTAGTTTTTTCTCAAACCGATCCGCGCATTGGAGATCGCCCAGACGTAAACCGCGACGGGCAACTTTGTCTTCGTAAGCCGGGCCGATACCGCGTCCGGTGGTCCCTATTTTTGCATCACCGCGTCGTTTCTCGCGCGCCTGATCGAGTGCGACGTGATAGGGCAGAATCAACGGACAGGCGGGCGATAAACGCAGCCGATCGCGTACGGGAACCTGACGTTCTTCTAGCTGTAAGATTTCTTCCAGCAATGCATCGGGTGCTAGTACGACGCCGTTTCCTATTAAGCACAGCACGTCGCTGCGCAGAATACCGGATGGAATCAAATGGAGAACGGTCTTTTGACCATCACAGACAAGGGTGTGGCCCGCATTGTGCCCACCCTGAAAGCGTGCCACCGCGTCGGCACGCTCTGTTAGCAAGTCGACAATTTTACCTTTGCCCTCGTCCCCCCATTGGGTTCCGAGAACCACTACGTTACGGCTCATGAATCGCCCCCTGTTGAAGCGCTATTCCGTGCTTGAACTGTCCATTTGCCATCTATTAGGGCGAGTTCACGATCGCATCGCGCATCGGGCTCGTCGCTCAGTGTTACGATGACGGTTTCCTGTTGCTTGCGCAGCTCATTAACGAGCTCGCGCAGCATTGGATCATCGACCTTAGGGGACGCGATAGCGCC
>JBCCQO010000374.1:0-3384 GCA_039024595.1 Pseudomonadota bacterium
CGCCCCTTTCGTGTACTTGCCGCTGGTGTAGAAGCCCAGGCCCTTGGCACGGAGTTTGTGGTCAGCAAGCTTGATTTTGAAAGCGTAGAAATCAGTGTACGAGAGGGCATCGTCGGGGTAGGGCTTGGCGGCGCTTCCGAGGGTCTTGCCGTGAAGCCTCTCGAAGCAGAAGAGGTACTACTCGTCGACGGGGACGCCCCCGCACAGCGCGGTCGGCGCTCGGTCGATGAAATAGGTTCCTGGGTCGACGAGGTGTTGCTGTTTGATCAGCGAGGGCTGGGGGAGGTACTCAAGGCCTTACAGCCCTATCTGGGCTACCGCATCGATACGGCGATGGTCATCGATCTTGACCGACCGGTGTCTGGTACGTTTCTGACGCATCGAGCTGAAGAGGCGCTCGCCGTGCTCATGCAGACCTACCACTTGGAAATGCGCGCACGGGGAAGAGGGTGGGTCGAGCTTCAATCAGCGAGCTATTCCCCTGCGCGCTAATCCAGGTCCGAACGCACTTCGCTTTTTCCCAGATGAATTTACTGCAAACACCAGGGATCCCGACAGGCCGTACCATGAACTCAGAAAATCCGAACACGCTCAAGCAGAGCAAAGATCATCGCTATCTGAAGCTGCTTTACCTATGCCTTCTGGTCCTTTTTTCTCGAGCGGAATCGATCTGGGCTCAAGAGCAGATGCTTTCGAACAGCGAATACACGTTTTCCATTGCTCGTTCACCCATGATCGAGGCCTTACAACAATTTACTGCGACCACGGGAATTCAAGTTCTGTTTGAAGATGGGGTTAGTGGTAAGCGTGAGACAGTCGTGCTGGACGGGACCTATACCGCGGAACAGGCACTGGGACTTCTGCTCGCTGACGCAGGTCTCAGCGCGGAGCCGGTAGCCTCGCAAACGGTTCGCGTAACACTGACCCCACGGCCGGGGGACGACCCGTTCCGGGTCGCGAGTGAAATTGAAGAGATTATTGTCTTCGGCACCAAACAGGGTCTTGGCCTACAACGGGTGACGGATTCGGTAGAGCTGTTCACCGCGGAGCGTTTTGAGCAAGAGGTTGTGTTCGATCTTGGCGAAGCCGTTACCCGAGCTGTTAATGCATCGGTGATTAGGAACGATCTCAACACCATCAATATTCGCGGTTTGGATCGTTTTGGGACTGACTCGGCGGGTGTCAGTCAGGCGATCAACATTTTTATTGACGGTGCTCCTGCCTCTTCAAACGCGCTGGAAGGGGGCGGTCAGTCCCTATGGGATATTGGTCAGCTAGAAGTGCTCCGCGGCTCTCAGTCTACTGTTCAAGGTCGCAACTCAATTGCCGGTTCGGTCGTCGTCCAATCGAAGCGACCGGACTACGACTGGAGTGGCGCTGCGCGCCTCCGGGCCGGCGAGTATGGCAGCCGTCAGTATTCGGCGGCGGTTACCGGCCCGATCGTCGATGAGCAGTTGGCTTTTCGTCTGAGCACGGACTATCAAGAAACCGACGGCTTTGTCGATTTGGGTTTCGATGGTTCCTCTTCTGACTTCCGTGATCTTTGGGTGACAAGAGGCAAGCTGCTGCTTGAGCCTGAGGCCTTGGATGCGCTCAGCGCGATGCTTTCCTTTGAATACACCGATCGAAGTGTCGGCGCCGCAGAAGGCGCAGTCAACGCACCGACTCCCATTAGCGATCCAAGCTTCTCCGACTTCGACCCGAACGACTTAGAGTCTTTCCCTAATTTGATTCGTAGCGTCGACTACAACACCACGCGCATCACTAGCGATGTCGCCTATGACTTGAGCAGTGAGATTAACCTCAGGTTTGTCGGCACCTATGAAGATGCGGAGTACGACGGTGTCAACGGCTCGAGCTTGACCAGCTCCTTTGGCCAACTGGGCTCTTTCTTTTTCGGCTTTACCGAGACCCTTACCGCCGAGTTCCGCGTGGAGTTCGAGTACGAAAAATGGTCCGGCATCGTAGGCGCGTACTGGTTTGAGTCGCAGCAAGACGCGACGGTCGAGGCGGTATCGCTGATCACCGACTTTGCACCCTTCCCGGTCACACCGATCGACAGCATATTTAGTTTGGCTGTGCCCAGAGAAACCGATGTAGAGAATGCGGCTTTTTACACTCAGTGGCGTTACGAACCCAATCAACATTGGTCGATTGATTTAGGGCTGCGCTACGATGACGAGAGTTACGATTTGCGTACCGTTGCGGAAGTCCCAAGGACCGCTCCGGACGAGTGCCTCACGAATATTCCTGGCGTTTTTGTCGGCAGCGAGGATCCTTTTGTGTCCTTACCTTGCTCCACGGTAGCCCCGCTTTTTTCAAATCCGGATACACCGCTTCAATCCGATGAGTTTGGGGTTTGGCTGCCGCGCGCAGCGGTCAGTTATCACCTGAATGACGATCTCACGTTTTTCGTAAGCGCACGTCGCGGTTACCGGGCTGGTGGGCCGTTTATTGCTCGATCGGACGAGCTTGAAGTACTCGTGGATACCTTTGATCCAGAGTTCCTTATCAGCTACGAAGCGGGGTGGAGAGGTATATGGCTAGAGGGACGCCTAGTGCTAAACGGAACTGCGTTCTACAGCGAATATGAGGATCAGCAGGTTAGGGTACAAGATGCTCGCGGCTTCGAGCGAATCGACAACGCGGGTGAGACCTCCCTCTACGGTCTTGAGTTGTCGAGTGACTACAAGGTGAGCGAGACGCTCAGCATTTATGCGAATCTTGGCTACCTAGAAACCAGCGTCGATGATTTCATTTTTACCGAAGAAAGCGACCCGCCACTCAATCTAGCGGGTAATGAACTCGGCCGCTCACCCAGCACCTCAATCACCTTTGGCCTTAACTACGCGGCGGGCAATGGGTACTTCGCTGGCGCAAGCGCGAACTATCGATCAAGTTTTTATGCGGACATCTTAAACTTGGACGAAGACGATCTTGGGTCTGGCTTTAGCGAGCGACTCGGCTCTTCTATTATGTTGAATGCCCGGGCTGGATACCGATTCGACCGGTTTACGATCACCGCTTATGTAACCAATTTACTGGACGAGGACGAGCCAGAGAACGTGAGTTTAGCGGGCCTGGCCGACAGCGGTGCGGTAGAAGTGGCGACTCGCCCGTTTTTTAACATGCGCCAACCTCGAGCGTTTGGTGCATCGATAGATTTCGTGTTCTGAGCGATTGCCGATCGTCGGTGACAGATGGCAATGGCAATGGCAGCGGCCGCAGCCGACTTTCCCGTCCGCGGCCCGTCTCCAATTGCAACAAAAACGTCATGTATCTATAACTTTACTGAAATAAACCACCCCTAGGATTCGCCTGCGCATCCGGCTTAGCTGGTTCCGCTATGTCGCAATCGAAACCTATCAGGGGTCACAATGTCTC
>JBCCQO010000375.1:0-3317 GCA_039024595.1 Pseudomonadota bacterium
CTCAGCAACGCGGCAGCCTCGCGACGATTGCCTACCGTCGCGCCAGCCCCCGCAGCAATACCCGCAAACACGGCTTCGTGAGATGCCTGATAGGCAACGGGAGCGATGTCGGCAACCACCAGTGCGCGAACCAGCTGGGGATGAACGAGTGCCAGCTGCATGGCGACCTTCCCACCCAGGGAATGGCCAATGAGCGTGACGGAGCTTTCTACCTCGCTCTGTAGGAAGGCCGCCACGGCCTCAGCCAGCGAGGAGATATCCATATCGGCTACCCAGGCGGAACGACCGTGATTGGGTAAATCCAACTGAATGACGCGAAACCGATCGGCGAGCGCGCGCGCCAGCCCGCCGAGGTTACTACCGCTGCCAAACAGACCGTGGATCAGAACGACAGGCGGGCCCTCGCCGATAGACGAGGAGTGAATGAGTCTTTGATCAGCCGATTCGATCAAACTAATGCCTTAGTCATTGCCGAGTGGTGTTTGTTAACATGCCGCGTTTATTAGCGAGCATTCTAAAAAGAACGATTCTATGCGAATACAAAGCTTTCAGCTCTCAGCAACGAAGATTCTTCTAGCACTCTCTCTAGCCGCGAGCCTGCTGCTCACCGGCTGCGCTTCGGGCCCCAGCTACAATCCGACGGTCTATCCGTTCGAAATGAACGAAGAAAAACTGTCAGAAAGTCCGCTAGCGACCGTCGTTATACCGCACGTCAACCTGGGATCGCCGTCGAGAAAATACCTGCGAGATTCGGAAGCGCGTATCGATGCACGACTCAGTGCTTATCTGAAGGACGCGGGTATCAAGGTGCTGCCTCAGCGAGATTTTAAACAGCATTGGAACACGGCGGTCCGTGCTTTTGGTGATCCGGTTGATCCGACCAACGGCAAGGTCAACATGCGCACCTTCGCGCAAATCATGCAAAGTGTTCGGGATCGCTATGCGGAAGAAGGGGGTCCGGACGCCTTTCTGTTCACAGACCTCGTTGAGCTGGAGGTTGCGTTCAACAACGGACTCAAGCACCTCGCTCGCTGGGACGGCGTGGCACGCCGTCCATCACTCCAAGGACCAGGAAACGGGGTTAACGCGGCCTTCGATTGGTCTCTCCCCGCATCGGTTGCGTCGCTCCAAGTCACAGTCTTCGATACGGACTTACAGCGACTATTCGTCAGCCGCGGCGGCCTCGACGCCACCGACGCGATTGACACCCGTTCATCGGCTGGACGCTATATTCGGCGGCGCAGTATTCTCGAAAACAACACCCATGTGGATGAAGGCATTGCCTTAGCTTTGCACCCCCTGGTACCGATGAAACAGTATCCCGGTGATCCTTAGGCTATCAGCCGCATTGAGCCGTGTTGACCCCCGGCGGCCCTCACGTGCCTGCTTCGCTCAATCCTGGAAATTAGCCGCTCGTTTCTCCATTTGAGCGGTTAAGCCTTCCCGCAGGTCTTCTTCGCTGAGCATGCTTGCGTTCCAGATACTCATGTAGTCCAAAGACTCGGCGACACTGTGGTCTCGCGTGTACAGCAGCATCGCCTTCGTTCCACGAACGGCGACCGGGGACTTGCTAGCAATCTGCGTAGCAACTTCGCGAACCCCTTCCAGTAGCGCGTCTCGATCGGCGAACACGCGGTTGACCAGCCCCATCTGCTGAGCCTCGGCGGCAGTGACATTACGCCCTGTGTAGGCCATCTCGGCAGCAACCGCATAGGGCACGATCTTGGGCAGACGTTGGAGCGTGCCCACATCGGCGGTCATACCAATATCGATTTCTCGGATCGAAAAGAAAGCGTCTTCGCTGGCGTAGCGAAGATCTGCCGAGGTAACCATATCGACACCGCCGCCGATACAGGTGTTGTGAATCGCTGCGAGCACCGGCTTGCTGCAATTCTCCAGTGACGAGAGGTTCTCCTGTAACTTCAACAGGTCCCTACGAAAAACTTCTGCTTTTCGAGTAGGCTCCATCTCCTTGGAACCGGAACCCTGGCTGGCAAACATTTCCAGATCGATCCCGGCACAAAAATGCTTGCCATGAGCCGCAAGGATCACGACCCGCACCGAGGGCTCCGCATCTAACCACTCAAAGCAGGCCTGCAGTTCGCGCCACATCGGCGGATTCATCGAGTTCGCTTTCTGTGGCCGGTTCAGAAAAACCTCGGCAACGTGATCTTTCACGGTCAGTTCCAAGGTTTCAAAACTCGGCTGGGTGACGTGTTCCCGCTGCATAGCAATCTCCATACTCATCCTACGTGCTTTTTGTTTTTACTCTAGTCGGTTCTTTGGGCTTTGGACTTCGCAGCCGGACAAACGCGGAACAACGCTTACGTCGTCGTGTCTCCCCCAAGTGCGGACGAGATAATAGCAGCAGTGACCTAAAAAATGTCCTAGGGGCGTAGCGAAGGGTCGTGAGGCTGCTTCGGCCAGTTTTAAACAAACTGGCGCTTCAACTGAGTTTGGGTGGAGCTCCCACAAAAATATTCATGAAGCCCTCGTCGGAAGGATCACTGTCGACATTCCGACACCATTCCATCAACGCATCCGCCGAAGACGGTGCGATTTGGTGCTCGACATGATCGACAATGGCAAAGGGCAAATCTAAGCGGCTGAGTCGCTCGATCAACTGGGCACCGCTGGCTCCGGCCGCACGTAAGGAAAAGGGGGTCAACTCCACGAGTAAGCGCACCCGTGAGCGGCTCTTGAGAAGCATCGGCCAGAGCCCCTCTAGCACGGCCAGCTCGGTGCCTTGCGTGTCTATTTTGACGAGGTCGATTCGGTCGACCTGTTCGCTGATCGCGTCTTCTCCCCGCAGCATAGAAACAAGCACTGAGTCTCTCGCCTGATCCGTCGAGAAAAGCTGGTGATCTCCCTTATTACTTGAACTTAGATGCAGTGGGACATCACCGCTGCTGTCGCCAAGGGCGACGTGCATCGCTACTACGCTGGCTTGCGCCCTATTCTTTTCGATATTTGCACACAAAAGTTGGAAGTTGTCAGGGTCCGGCTCGAAGGCGAATACGCGCAGCGCACTGACCGGCGCGCATGCGCTGAGGACACTGTAGTAGCCCAGATTAGCGCCAACATCCAAGACAACATCTCCCTCACCTAAGCTTGCGAGCCACAGCTGGCTCTCGAACGGCTCCCAGCGACGCTGCTGATGAAGCTTGTGAGAGACCAGATCATCATCGAGCGGATGTGTGTACAGTTCAAGCCTGTGATCCAGACCCGGGATTGGGTCCAAGGTGGCTAGCGGGTACATGATGTAGTGAAGAGGCCTCTGCCGTCTAAGCGTAGGGGTTATCGTACCGCAGACTGAC
>JBCCQO010000376.1:0-3303 GCA_039024595.1 Pseudomonadota bacterium
AAAAATATCAAAGTAATCCGTAGCCACTTGGTCCAGGTCATCCACTCGCCGCCACAGCCCAATGTCCATGGCCGCGTTGATGGCACCGGTCATTAGGCTCCTTGCGAGGAAGGGATCGATGTCACGAATACTCCCGTCGCGAATGCCTTCGGCTAAAAATTCGTCGAACTCACTATTGTTCATCTCCGTCGCTTTTAGGATTTCACGACGTCGCGGAAGTGGTAATGCGGTGATGGTGTTGTAGCGAATAAGGGGACCCACCTCGGAGTTTTGCGCGAAGAAAACACGCCGCGCCGTCTCATCGACTTTCTGAAGGCCGCTGCCGTTCTTGCGCATAACCTGCTGATGAATTCGCTGGGTAATTTTTAAGGACCGCTCATAGCAGGCATACAGCAGGTCTTCTTTGTTTTTAATGTGGTAGTAGAAGGCACCCTTAGACACGTTTAGGTGCTCGGCAATTTCATCGAGCGAAGCACCGTTGAAGCCTTTCTTATTGAAGAACCAGGTACCTGCCTTGTAGAAGGCCTCCTGCTTTTGACGGTGCTGCTCTTCCCGATCAAACCCCTGCGCCGGTCTCTCGAGCAGGCTGTCGAGTTCGATGGGTTCGGGCACGTAGTCGCTCGAAGGACTTCGTATTCCGTTCAGCAGCGTATCCCAGGCCCGGTCGCCCACCGTCGAGCGCATCGGTTCTTCGACCTGGTGCAGCCAATAAAAGACCCAGTCGAGCGCTCCGATAATGGCTCGCGTGGTTGCCGTCGGTTCTCTTGTCTCAACTTGGCCAGCGTCCATCGCCTCGCGTAGATAGGCGCGTAGGCGCCTGAACATACGGATGTACTCCTGCTCAATGCGTTCGCGCCGATCCGCTTTAAGAGAGGCTATTTCTAACAGCGCCGCTGCCGGGAGGCTTTCTTTGCGCAGCACGCGCAGACAGTGGCCGATCTGGGCCTTAAAAAAGCCCTCGGCGCGCTGTAAAGGCGTTAACGACTTTGCATCCAGGCGATCCAACAGATCGTGTTGGCGCTGAAGGGTCGCCTCGTAGCATTGAAAAATAAGCTCTTCTTTGGTGCGAACGTAGTAGTAGAGGCTGGTTTTGGTCAGGCCCAGGCCTCGCGCCACGTCTTGGAGCGTGGTCGCACGGGAGCCCATGCCATTAAAAAGGCGAGCCGCTTCCGCAAGGATCGCCGCACGTTTGGCATCGTGCTGCGCTTTGCGATTAAAGGGAGATGATCCCGTCTGTGATTGTGGAAGATCCATCCCGCTTACTTTGACTACCAAACAACATACCTAGAGGTTGGAAATTCCAACTTTAAGTATTTTTCTCGTCGAAGTCTATTCAGTTAATGCTTACTAACGCTGTGTTTGTTGGCTAAGCCAAGGCTTTACAGGCAGCGTGCCGGTGGCAGCTCACCAGATGATCATTCACGATACCCGTCGCCTGCATATGCGCATACACAATGGTAGGACCGACAAACGTGAAGCCGAGCTTTTTAAGCTCTTTGCTAATGCGCTCAGATAGCGGGGTTGTGGCGGGCACTTCGCTCATTGCGCGCCACCGGTTCTGAATGGGTTTGCCGTCGACAAAGTCCCAGAGGAACTCCGTTAAGGAGCGCCCTTGCTCGTAGAGGGCGAGCGTGGCTTGGGCGTTTTTTCGTACCGCATAGACCTTGAGTCGATTTCTTACAATACGTTCGTCTTTGAGTTTGGCGTCTAACTGCTTGTCGGTATAGCGTGCGGCTGTCTGAACGTCGAAACCGTCGAAGACCGCTAGGTAACCGGGCCTCTTGCGCAGAATCGTGATCCAACTGAGACCCGCTTGTGCCCCCTCCAGGCAAAGAAACTCAAACATCCGCTGCTCATCACGAAGGGGTACACCCCATTCTTCGTCGTGGTATTGCACGTAAAGCGGGTCGTCCCCACACCAATCGCAACGTTCCATGGCGGTCTTATCCTTTTATCTTGTAACTAGGTGATGTCTGGGGCGTGCTGGGCGCCTGTGGGACAATCGAGCCTGCATAAGGAGAATCTACCATGAGCGATACGATTCAGTATGAGCTGCGCGACACCATCGCTACGCTGCGCCTAAATCGGGAGGATAGGCACAACGCCATCGGGGCACAGGAACTCAAACAGATGGACGCAACGCTCGAACTCATTGAGCGAGACGCCAACGTTAGAGTACTGATTGTTACCGGAGCCGGGACCAAAACCTTTTGCGCAGGCGCTTCGCTCGATGATCTCAATGCAGGGGAAATCACTCCCGAGGGTTTCCAAAGGGTCATGCAGCGCGTGGCCGAACTCCCTATTCCTACCTTGGCGCGGGTCAACGGCAACATATTTGGAGGCGGTACTGAGCTTGCCCTTAGCTGCGACTTCCGCATTGGCGTAGCCGATACGCGAGTGAGGGTACCGGCCGCATCGTTGGGTTTGTGCTACCCACCCTATGGCATTGCAAGCTTTGTGAAGCGCCTTGGAGGCAATCTGCCCCGGCGTATGCTACTGGGCGCGGAGACCCTCGGCGCGGAGGAGCTGTATCGACTCAGTTTTTACGACTATCTGGTAGACGAAGAGACGCTAGACGAGCGCACCGACGAGCTAGCCATTCATTTGGAGGGCCTTGCTCCTATGGCGGTGAGAGCAATGAAAGAGCTTATTCGCCAAAGTGAGGCGGGAACAGTGGATGACGCCCAGGCAAAGGCCTTGTTTGTTGGCTGTGAGGAGTCCGCTGATCTACAAGAAGGGTTTGCTGCGCTTAGGGAAAAGCGTGCTCCGGAGTTTGCAAATAAGTAGTCTGGATAACTGAGTCTACAGATCCGCGACTTAGCCTAGATCAACTGTGATCTTCAATTCATTAGATCGGAGCGAACTCTTATCAATCGAGTCTCCCAAACGGCTGACGAGATGAGCGGCGATTCCCGTCGGCGTAGCGTTTTCCTCGTTCGAAAGCCAGTCTATGTCGCTTGCCACCGCTAACTTGTAACTGGCGTTACCCGCCCTATCTTCCGATTCAAAAGGCCCTACGACCTCGACGCTGCAAGCGGCTAATTTCAACTTTGAAGCAAGTAGCGAACTTCTCAACACAACAAGTACTTCCGCCAGGATCGCCGCGATAAGTGAAGCTTCGCTCAGCGGAATTGGATGTTCATCACTTTTATTTACAACAACGACGTCTATCTCAGACAGCTTGCTTGTCAGTACTAAGTCGATCAAAAGATTCGTAACATGCATCAGCGAAATTTGCTGCTGCCAAGAGCTTCGCGTCGCATCATGCTGAATAGTCTCTAACGCGTCCAAGATCTCAGCTAA
>JBCCQO010000377.1:0-3299 GCA_039024595.1 Pseudomonadota bacterium
AAAGGCGGGATCGCTACTCGATGTCGATTCCTACCAAGTGCCCGAAGACTACGAATCTGGCAGAGCCCTTGCCTATTATTATGCGGATCGTGGCGTCGATTTTCTTAAACCCTATAACTCACTCTCGCCCGAGGCACTAAGAGGTTTATTTGATGGGGCCAAAGATGCCGGTATCTACGTCGGCGGCCATGTCAGTAAATCGTTCACGCTACAGGAAGCGGTGAAGATGGGCTTGCGCACAGTGGAGCATGGCCGGGTCGTACCTCTTGCCTGCAGTGAGCAAAGCACTCGGTACGCCGCGGGCTACCGGGACTGGGTCGAATATCGAGTCGATACTGCACCTAATTTGAGTCACAGCTATCGCGACATCATAGAAACCCAACGCCATGCGCAATGCCAGGTCTTTTTGAAAACCTGGGCCAAGGCGGACAGCTATTACGTCCCAACCTACCTAACGCGGCTTACGGAAGCCATCGTCCATCGAGGTGAATACTGGGACGATCCGCGAACTGACTATATCCCAAAGGTGTTTCTCGATTTGGCCTGGAAAGCAGAAGAGACAAAGTACGCGGCACGCTTCGCGGAAGCTCCAGCGCTTGAAGCCGACTTCATGGACTACTTTCTTGCAAGCGTGAGCATGACAAAGTTGGTGCATGACGCAGGCGTAAAGCTCCTGGTGGGCACAGACATGGGTGATACGCTGATTTATCCCGGCTTCAGCTTCCACGACGAAATGGCGCTGTATGTGCAGGGAGGCCTCTCTCCGGCAGAAACTCTTGTTGCAGCGACTGCGACTGCGGCAAAGTTCACCGGAGTCTATGAATCTCACGGCAGTGTGAACGTCGGAAAAGCCGCAAATCTGGTGTTTCTTACCCGAAACCCATTAAACGACATCTCCAACACGCAAAGCATTTCCTCGGTGTACTACCAGCAGCACTACTACAACAAAGAAGCACGCAAAGAGGTACTTGCAGCGGCTTCAGGTAAAACGCGGGGTCTGAAGCACCACTTGATTTTGGGTTGGGTAATCGTGAGCAAGATACTACCGCTGGTTCCGAAATACGGTTTTGTCGCAGACGGGAGCAACGATGGTGACGACGACGGTTCTGCCACACCAGTCGTGGCAACTCGAGTGACCAAAGCCGTCTCAAGCGAGACGTCAGCAACGCACTCCTTTCGACCCAGCAGAACCCTAGGAACCCATGTCCATGGGATCAACCGGTCCGACCTTGAGCATCGGCGACACTTCTATGGGCTTTACCCGGCATGCATGACTCATTGAGCTGGACCAAGTAGCTAGCAGGGAATCGATAAGCATTCTGTTGGATATCCACGAGAGAGGACTGCTCTCCTATGAGCGCTAGCGACCGCGGGGCACGACTCCGGGAATCTATGACTCTCGTGCTGGTACTCCTGTCAGGCCTCCTTCCCACGAGCCAGTCTTTCGCGCATTTTGAAATCAGCTTACAAGCGAATTTGGCCATCTATCACCTTGATCATCGGGTAGATGGACTGGATGTGCTGGCCCGAATACCGATGCCCTACCTTGTACAAGACAAAGTAGGAAAATCGGAGGGTAAAGCGCTGCCACCTCCCCCACCATTCACCGCAAATCGCATGCAAGGGAAGCGGCTCGTCTACGACGTCGATTGGCAGGCTATCGCGCAAAATCGCCAAGGCCTCGGCGAGATCCTAGAGGATGTATTGATCATCAAAGTCGGTGGGCAGCGAATCAGGGGAACGGTCATCGATGCGAAAGTGCAAGCAGCCAAGACGTCGCCAGCGTTCGACACTAGGGATCGAGCCATCGCTCGTTTTGATCTCCCCTCGCGGGGCCAAGCGCCCGTCTCAACCGGCTCCCGGGACCAGCTGTACGTTGGTGATGCGTTGGTAGATGTTCACTTGCGTTTCTTGACCGAATCTCTGCCATCGGAGTTGGTCCTTGGCACGAGTTTATCAGCCGCTTCAGAAGATCAGTCGGCCGTAGTGAGCATGGTTCTGGAGCACAGTGTCCGCGCGTCCAGGCTGTTTGCCGTTCCCGGTCTACTCAATGAGCCTATCGTCATTCCCTACTCAGAATTCGCGGATTTACGCTATCTTCTAGAACAAGGTGTGAAGCACGTGCTTGGGGGACTCGATCATGTGCTCTTCGTACTGTGCCTGACCCTTGGTGCGACGACTTTGAAGGCACTGATCTGGCGGGTAACCGGCTTCACTATCGGCCATAGCGTAACGCTCTCCTTGGGCTTCCTTGGTTACACGCCGAGCGGAGAGTGGTTCGTACCCGCGGTGGAAGTCGCCATTGCTACTTCAATCGTTTACGCCGCGTGGATGGGTCGAAGGCGGCAATCATTTAGGAACAGCAATTTGCAGATGCTCGGCATAACAGCCTTCATTGGGCTCATACACGGCCTAGGCTTTTCCTTTGTCCTCGAAAACGTTCTTCGAGTTGGCACACCGGATTTATGGCAGAAGCTTCTCGCATTCAACATCGGAATAGAGCTTGGGCAACTCTCGATCGTTCTTGTGGTCACGAGCCTAAGTCTTCTTCTGCATAGGTTTCTTGCGCGCTGGACGACGATACTCCGGAATGCGGCGCTTTTCAGTTGTGCGGTTATCGGGTGTTATTGGGTAGTCGATCGAAGCATTGAGCTACTCGCATAACCACGGCAGGTCTTAGAGCAAACCGGCATGTTGACAAGACATGGATTCGTTCAATTCGGCGGCGCGAGGTTTATTGACGGCGGCTAACAGCGAGAACAGACGGCTCCCAACTCTCGACAGCATCGAGCGGAGCAATAGGCCTGCTGACATCCTTCCACGGCACGCTTGCCAAGGTAGCCGTTGTGAGTCCTGGAGAGTCGACTTCAAAAATGCGCTCACTCGGGACCAGATGGGAAAATCCCGCGCGAAAATGTCCCCGTGATTTAGCGACAATAAAGGAAGCCTTCGCGACATCAATCCCAAATTGGGAAATGAAATCCTCACCCAAGAGTTGCTGACACGCCGAGATTAGGACTACCCGATTACCGCCAACCTCAAGAACACTGCACATACCCAAGGGGACGCGCGAACCGGCATAGACACCGTATTGCGCGTGGTAGTCTCCTTTTTGCACCGCTAGCACCTTAGCCTGCACAGTTAGTCGCCGAGAAAAAACGGACTCGGTCTTTTCGTTGAAGCAGGCCTGGAAAACACCCCCAACTCCCACGTCAGCCGCCTTCTGAACCAAAACCGGATCAACGAAGGGCGCGAAAATCCCACCTTGTATTCCCGAATCCAGGAAGGCTTCCAATATC
>JBCCQO010000378.1:0-3289 GCA_039024595.1 Pseudomonadota bacterium
ATGGATGTTGCTTATCAAGATCACCGTGTAGTGAGCGATCGGACGATTGATAGTCATATGCGCAACTTGCGTCATAAGTTGGGCGATGCTGGCGCTTCCGGTGTCGATGACGAATCGCTCATTCGTTCCGTGTATGGTGTGGGCTACGCTTTGGACTGATGCGCCGCTGCCCGCAAACTGTTGTTGGGCAGATACCAGTTGGCATTAACTGATTGCTGGACGCTAGTTCAGGATACGCACACCGGCGAGCGGGTCCGGGCCGTCGACCAGGGCCGAGAACGCCAATGCCAGTTCTTTGCTCCGCTCGATACAGCTTCGCCAGTAAGCGCGTCTTTGTTCCGGTGACAGCTTAGTAAAGTCCGTGCGATCCGGGATCTTTTCCATGGGAAGACTGGCGACAAACTCTTTGCTGGGCGCCATCAAGATGATTGAATCGAGTGCGGTTGGAGCGAGCCGACGCCACGGGAGGAATTTGTCGAACCAACCGGGCGTGATATCGGATCTGAAATGAGGGTAGAGAACCAGTCCCTCTCCCGCAAGGCGGCTCAGCTCTTCTAGCTTAAAATGGTAATCAATGATTCCCCCGTCCCAGTAGTGCCCCTTCGGACCCCCGGGTATATCGCGCTCGCCTGCTAATACGAACGGAATCGAGCCACTGGCGTGAAGTGCTGGAATAAGCGTGGCACTCGTTAGTGGTACTTGAGTCGTCTCGAACCCCTTTAGGAAAATTTTTGGTGCTCGCTCACTCGCAAACACCACTCTTTGGAAGGCTCCTGCCAAGAATCGTCTGTGCAGTGCGTTACCCAATGCGCCGGCTCCCATACCGACTGCCAAGGGAAGCTTGCGTTGACTGCTAGCTAAGCCGCGACCGCGGGCGGTAACGATATAGCCTTGAAAATCTCGGTTCTCTAAGATTTCAGCTACACCATTTTGTTCAAACACATGTTCCAACATTACGTAGCTTGCCTCGCTAACCTCGTCGATGCTCGGCTTTGTTGGGTATTCGTAGCTCAGGTAGATTTCCTGAAAGCGGTCGTAGGCCGCATGCGGATCCTTCATGCCCATCAGCGCATGTCGCCAGCTTCCCACGGAGGAGCCGAGTGCAAGTAGTGTTTGTTCGCGGTCGAGAAAGAGAAATTTGCTGGAGAGTACTCGATCTAACTCGCCCAGGATTAGCCATTTAGGCCCCCCGGACGCGCCGAGGAGAAGTGAAATATCTCGGCCCCGCCACCCATGCTTGCTCAGGTGTGCCGCCGCGGATTTACCCACCAGGATATCTAAGGCACTCAAGGTGTGCTTATCGGTTCGGTAGGGGGTTCAGTGCAAATTCGTCAGCATCCACTGTCGCAGCGCGACGAACCTCGCCTGGGCTCCGGCCGGTCCAACGATGGTAGGCGCGACGGAAGTTCGATGGATCGCTAAAACCAAGGCGGTGGGCAATGCCAGCGATCGACATACCGCTCTCTTTGAGGTACTGGGTTGCGTGTTCTGCGCGGACTTCGTCAAGGATTTCCTGATAGCTGGTGTTTTCGTCCGCTAATCTTCGGCGATAGGTACGCGAACTCAAATTTATCATCGCCGCTATTTGAGGCATCTTTGGATAGTGCCCTTCGAACTTGCGGAGCAAGCGGCGGGTTTGCACACGCACCTCTAGGGCGTCCTCAAGATCGGCGAGTAGTCGCGCGCATTCCGCTTCGTAAAGCGTGCGTAAAGCCGGGTTTGAACTCGGAAGTTCGCGGTGTAAAAGCTCGGAAGGAAAACTGATCGCGGCATACGGTCGTGAAAATTTCAAATCTTGGCCAAGTTTTTCCTGGTAAACCTGACCATATTCAGGTTCTGCATAAGCGAACTCATAGCGAATACTGTCTATCGTTTCCCCTAGCAGCGCTTGTAACGTATTGCGCATGGCGGCGGCGATGCATTCGGCACCAAACCTTCCCTCCGGGCCGTAGTCCATCGGTTGAAAACGGAAACCGAACTCCTCGTCCGATTCGATGAATTCGGGTTCCAAGTCTTGCATGACAACCCGGTAGTAGCGCTCAAACAATTGGATAACTTCGCGGAGAGTTCGGCAGGTCATAAACGCTTGACCGAGCACCGCGTGGGCGCTGAGGTTCAAACGCTCTCCGAGACAGAGGCCCAAGCTGGGGTCGTCGGTTAGTCTAAGCGCGTTGAATGACAGTTTTCGGAAGTCGTCCTCAGCCACCCGCGTTCCTAGCTGGTCCAAGGTGTCGGCAGTGAGGGAAGTCTCCTCTAGCAACTCCGGTAGGGACACGCCTCGGCTTACCGCGAGATCGATCAGGATTAGCGCATACTGGGCGGGCGTACTTCGGCTCATGTGCTGATTTGGCCATAAATGACCGATAATTAACACCCCTGCCTGCGTTCGATTGCCAACGCACAGCAGCACATGCGAACTACCCCTATCGCCCAGACAAAAAGAAGGCCGACTAAGTCGGCCTTCTTTCTACAACTCACTACATCTCGCGTTTGCTGAGCTCAATCGAGCGACCGCGTGTTAAAGAGCCTGTTCACTCCCACGCAACCAACAGCTCTCTATACGCGTGCCGACCCCCGCAATGGAGAACCCGTTCGGCGGGCCCAGTTCGGTGGACTAGGCTGCGAGTGCTTTTATTTGCTCGTTGAGTCGGCTCTTGTGGCGAGCCGCTTTGTTCTTATGGATGATTCCTTTATCGGCCATACGATCGATCACGGGAACAGCCTTGCCGTAGGCGTCTTTTGCCTGCTCGACGTCGCCGCTACGAATTGCCGCCACTACCCGTTTGATATTAGTGCGTACGAGCGAGCGCAGGCTAGCGTTATGGGCTCGTCGTTTTTCCGCTTGACGCGCTCTTTTGCGCGCTTGGGGAGAGTTCGCCACGGGGGACTCCTAACAGTGTCGTAAATTTGGGAGCGCGGATTCTGCCGATCACTGCTAGTACTGTCAATAGCACTACCTGCGTTACCAGTCGATGCACGTTCCGATCTGTACTCGCGTTAAATGGAGCTTAGACGTGAAGCTGTCATGTCTTCACGCTATGCTTTGAACCCCTTCACAGCACCAGCTTTAAGCTCCCGTCATCCTAATAACAAGGAAATACCTTGGAAACCAGCTTCCTAGAATCCACTAGACCAGAGCAACTTACGCATCGCCATCTCAGTATTGCGGGTTCACCAAACTTTCGCGACGCGGGTGGTTACCAGACCACGGCGGGTCCCTTACGCTGGCGCAGACTGTTTCGATCTGGACACCTGGCAGACCTGAGTGAAGGAGAGCGAGCGAAGCTAG
>JBCCQO010000379.1:0-3285 GCA_039024595.1 Pseudomonadota bacterium
CGGCGTTTACGACATGGTGCAGACTGAGCACAGCATACGCCGCAATTATCCGTTGTTCGGCCGTGGGCGCTGGTTCATGGAGTGGGTGCGGCCGTTTATCCGCCAGTATCTTATGGAGTCGGAAACGGACGGTGCGCCGATTAATCGTATGTTTCGTTCGATTGTTTACCAGCGAGCGAAAGGTGATCTCGCGAGCATCCCGTTCGGAACAAAAGTCGATACCTATCGCGACGGCTACGAGTGGATGGGACATTCGATCGTTGCGCGAAATATTGAAGAGCTAGACCCTGACCCGCGGGTAACCGTGGGCGGTCCGGATTGTCGCCAGCCCTATCAGGCAGCGATTCTGAATATTTCTGCGATGAGCTTTGGCTCGCTGAGTGACGCTGCGGTGCGAGCGCTGAACACGGGCGCTTCGATCGGCGGGTTTTATCAAAACACCGGGGAAGGGGGCGTTTCTGATTTTCACCTGGAGAACGGCGGTGATCTGGTCTGGCAGGTTGGAACGGGCTACTTCGGTTGTCGATCGGAGGAAGGCGGGTTTTCCGCCGATCGCTTCGCGCAAACGTCTAGTTTACCTTCGATAAAAATGATCGAGATTAAGCTGTCGCAGGGTGCTAAACCGGGCCACGGGGGCATTCTTCCGGCAAGTAAAAATACCGAACTCATTGCTCGCATACGCCAGGTTCCGGTGGGCACGCAGGTGAACTCCCCGTCGGCGCATAGCGCCTTTTCGACACCTAAGGAGTTACTTTACTTCGTACAGCAGCTGCGCGAACTTTCCGGCGGAAAACCGATCGGTTTCAAACTCTGCGTCGGCAGCGAGAGCGAGTTCTTAGCGATAGGAAAAGCCATGGTAGAGACCGGAATCACACCGGATTTCGTGACCGTGGACGGAGGCGAAGGAGGGACTGGAGCTGCGCCTTTGGAGTACAGCAATTCCGTAGGCATGCCTCTGCGAGACGGCTTGGCATTTGTGGTGGATACGCTGGAGGGTATTGGTGTGAGGGATCGGGTCCGAGTGATTGCCTCTGGGAAGATTCTCACAGGTTTCCACATGGCGCGAGCGCTCGCTCTAGGCGCTGACCTCTGTAACAGTGCGCGTGGCATGATGCTGGCGCTCGGCTGTGTTCAGTCTCTTGAGTGCAATACCAATCATTGTCCAACCGGTATCGCCACACAAGACGCACGGCTGATACGCGGTCTCGACGTGACCGACAAATCAGCGCGGGTGGCTCGCTTTCAAGCGGAAACGCGCCATGCACTCCTTGACTTGATTTCCTCGGCGGGGCTGTATTCTCCCAGCGAGCTGCGTCGCAGCCATATTTATCGGCGGGTAGATCAGATGACCGTGAAGCGCTACGACGCCCTGTTTCCGATGCCGGACAAAGGCGCCTATTTAGTTGCTGCGTCGGGAAGCCCGATGTCCTCGCCGCTTGAAGGCGTGGATTCGCAGCGTTTCCAAGCACCAGTGGAGGCCCTGCTAGCAAGCGGCTAGCACACGCTGAAAGAGCAAGAGCCGCGGTGAAGAGCGCGAGCTGTTAACGGTCGCTTTCCTTCCAGTTCGCCGTATCGGTCCCACTGCTCGAGCCCGATGATGCAGCGCGCATCGCGGCTGAGCGCCTAGGCAAATTCATCAACCTTGATCATTGTTCACCCGGGCCTGATTGCCCAGGCTAGAGCCTTGGGCTAAGTGGTGCAAAAGAACCCGTGCCCCAATGCGCTAAATCTCTTGCTCTGGAATAGGAAAGAACCAATGAACTTTCTTACGCTGTTCGTCACGACCCTAGTGCTTTCTTTTACCTCTCAAACCGCCGTCTCGGGTGAAGAGAGTTTTAAGCGTCTCGGGATCACGTTTCCCGACTATTACGATGCAGCTGGACCCAACTGCAGAGCGCTCGCGCAGATGGCCGCAGACATCGCCGTGGGTGGAAAGGTTGAGGTCAACAAGAGTGCCTTTACGCGCGATCTCAATACGTTGCTTAGCGACAAAGACGCCTGCACAGAAACGGTTGTCATGCTCAACCGTGCCGAAGCGCTCGACCTGGGTAAGCGGTATCCCGCGAGCCTACGATTTATTGGAGACCTCTTTGCTGCTAGCGGTAAGGAAGTTGACTGGGAGGAGGTTGGACCTCTTCCGCTGCGGGTTTCGATGAAAGGAAAAGTTGCTCAATCCATCGAGGTCGATATTGGTGCGGTGGCCGCGCTTCGCAAGCGCCTGCCCCGCTGAGTAGGCAAGTAGTCTTTATCTTGGCTGTTCTCAAGCCGAGGCGCCCATGTCTCTTAAGCGCCAGTGTCTCCACAGCTGCCCTTGGCTTAAGCGCTGTGGGCTCCACGGGATGATCGGATCCTGATTCAGACTGTATCTAATTAGCTGCTTTAACTCGCTGTATTCATTCTAGTTTATAGGTGCTACTGTCGCTAGAATAGAGTGCTCTAGGCTCGCTACGTTCGGTTTATATGATTCGCTGTTTCCTGATTGTTCTAACCGTAGTGGTCACTACCTTAGCCGGGTGCAGGATCGTCCAGGAAGTACCGGAGGGCGGTCGCATTGTGTCGAGCAGCGGTAACAACGACTGTGCGGAAGGTAGCTGTACGATCGATCTTGAAAGCGGTCCGAGTTGGTCTGAAACCTTCACCGGCGAACCAGACGACGGTTTTGTCTTCGTCGAGTGGAAAAAGGCGCAGGGCTACCTATGCGGCGGTTCCAGCGAGCCCTGCGCATTGCAAGTGCCGGCGGAGCAAGATCTTTTAGACGTCACCGTCTACCTTGAACCGGTTTTCGCGCAGCTGAACGCTGAGCGTTCTTCTTTGCCAGCCGATCCTTCCCCGGAGGACCTCAGTTTTGCGACTCAGTGGGTGCCCTCGCGCGTGTCGAGCTGCATTGTTGGTGATAACGAATCCCCCGTGCTCGCGAAGACGACCGCAGCGCTCGCCGAAGCGGATCTTGATCGTACCGTGTACGAACCGGCGGTAGTGTTCACGGACGAAGCGTTCACAGTCATGTTAAAGCAAAGCCGTTTTAGCGGCACGAGCGTCACCCAGCGTGAGGCATTCCCCGACTATCAACCGTTTCGCGCGGTTGACGGCGCTTCAAGTCTTTCGTTTTTTGATGATGGCACCCACGGGGATTTGGCGGCAGGCGATGGCGTGTACACCCGCTCCTGTGTGGGGGTAACGTCTGCGGAAGCCGCCGGCGCGCAGCCCACCAGTGGTGCCTTCGACCTGTTCATGCTGAATCCAAGCCTGAGGGGAAGCGAGACAACGTCTCGCCTTGCGAAGAAC
>JBCCQO010000380.1:0-3270 GCA_039024595.1 Pseudomonadota bacterium
CTTGCTGTAAGTGTTCTGTAGTTCCGGCCCCAAGCAGAAGCGCTCCAAACTCCAGCGCTCTTCCACTACTCGTCTATGTAAACGACCCGCATCCATAGGGTTGTAGGTCCGTTTCCAGTAGTGGTAATGGGAAGCAAGGCGCTCCACCGGATCACGCAACCAAGCCACAAACTGTACCGAGTTTTGCCCAGGCAGAAAGCGATACTTCAGCGGCATAAAATGGCCATGAATGCACTCAAACTCAGCCAGACGAGATGACGACATTGCATTCCGCGCGCTGCCCCTTAAGGCCCGCAGGCGACGTTGCCAGGGTGATCGATTTAAGGGGCGATCTCCATAGTCTCGCAGTAGCCTCTCACCAAAGTGAGATTCGAGAAGTCCAAGAAAGCTCGTTCCCGCCGTTTTCGGGAGGTGCAAAGACACTAACATGTGTCTACAGACCCTATTTCACCAGCGAATTTGGCCAACAACAGCGAAGCCTTCTCCCAGTCTGGTGGAGTATCGGTCTCCGGATAGGAAGGGCCTGGCTCGGTGAACAACTCGTCACGCTGGAACCACTTTCTGGCAACACGACGATTAGAATCGACAAACGCTTGCATAAACTCGTCCGCCTCTTCTTGGGAAGGTAGAACTGCGTCGCCCGGAGCCGACACCTGTAAGAACTGATCTAAACGCAGCCTAGCTTCCTGAGATTTAGCGCGTAATTCCTGATTACCCGCATGCACACGATTGAAGGTTAGCAGCGCAAGCTGGCCCGCAGCGCTGTAGGAGGAATTGATAGATTCCTCACCGCTCGTACCGGGATAATCGCAGTCGATTCGAGCAAAGAAATCTTGGATCACATCCCCATTCGTCAGCGAAGAGCGCTCATAGACGACTGGCTCCACAGCGTCCGGGCCGACGGCGTTCTCCCAACGCTCCAAAAGACTGAAGTAATCGAAAAAGGGTGGCAGTGCTGGTCGATGGGTACGCACGCTTCGAATCGGCAATATACTCGGGGGTATAAACCCACCTCGCAGTTTCTGTGTGTAAAAGCTTAGCGCCATCCGGTCCTGTCGACGCAAGTAGCAAGTTACTTTCACTGTTTCGAACAGAGAGAGTATGGACTTACAAAAGCTCGTGACCTCGCTTTGGCTAACGAGTCGCGAATGAAAGTGCTCCGAACTGATGATCATTACCTGGTGCGAAGCCTTCGCTCGCTTGAGCTGTAACTTCAGCGCTTTAACCAGTTCCTTTCTTCGCTTAGCTCGCGCCGTGGGCGCGGAGATTCCCTCCGCTTGCAAGTAGTCATCGTCGCGGTCGTCGTGCATAAATACGCTTGCTAGCGCACGGTGATTGCTACTCTGCAAAAAGTCAGGCAGCACAAAGCCTTGAGCTGCAAGCGCTTCTCTATGGGTGGCTAGATACGACTGCAGAGCCGTTGAGCCTGTTTTTTCCGTTCCTATGTGCAGATGTAAACGCACAGCCTATCGTGTTCCAATCTGAAATGTTTTTGTCTGAGCTTGCCCCGGTGATGCCATCATCAACTTTTCAAGAGCACCTTTTCAAAGATCGCGTATTCTACGGAACCAAAGCCTAAGGCGGTACACTGTATTTACCATGCTCCGGCACTGCCTTTCTCACTATCGAGTCTCGGACTAATGAACGAACAGGAAAACCTTGAAGTCTTTGATGCGCCGGAATTAATTGAGGATTTCAGTGTTGACCCGTCCCACTATCGCGAACTGGCTACTGATGACTTCCTCCTACTGGAAAGCGAACCACCCAACCTTGGAGCTACTAAGCTCTACGGGCGTGGTGATACGACTCGTCTATCGTTTTCCCTAAAAGACAGTGGAATTGGCAATCGGGTATTTTTTGGAGACGGGGTTCGAGGTCGACTTAGTCTTGGAATCACCGGGAACAACGCGACGATCTTCATCGGGCGTGACGTCAGCTTTTCGGATCAACACATTGGATCTCGCCACGACGGTGATTGTATAGCGATCGGTAATGATGTTTCGACCACCGGACCCGGTCGCTGGATATCCGGATTGCGGTGCGGCGACCCTTGCGAACCAAAGCTCGTTATCGGCGATGCCTGCGTAATTGCCCGCGACGTTGTTTTAAGAAACAGTGATGGCCACCCGTTTTTTGATCCGAAGTTAGAAGCTCAAGTGCTTCCCGCTACGAATACCTTGGTGATCGAACCTCACGTTTGGCTTGGCGAGCGCTGCGCCATCATCAAACCGGTGCGCATCGGCGCCTTCGCTGTGGTTGGATTCTCCGCGGTGATCACAGCTAATATACCAGCGCACCACAGCGCCTTCGGAAATCCGGCGGTAACCAAGCTGAATGATTGTAAGGTATGGTGCTGGGATGATACCGAGGCCGGACTAGAACGGGCCAGCCGCTACCTTGCTCGCTTTCCCTATCCTAAGTGAGCAAACGACGATCAAGCTAGCGCCCTCGTTCAGCTCAATTGCCCGGTCCCTAGCTTGTACGAGCACCTACGCTTTCGCGAATCACAGCCAAAAGCACAGGTAAAGATAGTGAAGAGACGAGGCTAGGAACGCTCGTTCAGCAGCGCTACCATTGGTTCGAGAAATTGCGGGCGGTCAGCCGCGAGTGCCTGCGCTGCCGCACTTCGCGAAAAGTGTTCGTTGAGCCAGGATTGATAGCGGCCAAGTTTCTCTTTCCGCTGGTCCTGCGTCGTCAATAGCGAACACAGCAGATCGGAAAACGTCGCAGCATCGTCGGCGATCCACATAACCTCTTTCGCTGCGGGAATACCCTCAGCGCCGATGGTAGTCGTCACTAACGGAAGACCCTGCGTGATCGCTTCGATGACCTTTCCCTTAATACCGGCTCCGAAGCGCAAAGGAACTACCGCGACGGCGGCTTCTCGGTACAGAGCATCGAGCGCTGCATCACTAAGGTATCCGTGAACGGTTACGTCAGCGCAGGCCAAACTTTGCACCGCGTCGGGGGGATTTGAACCCACCAGATGCAGCCTAGGAGCATCTAAGCGTTCCCGCAGTGAGGGCATGACTTCGTCGACAAGCCAGTTTGCTGCATCGACATTGGGTGGATGATTGTACCCACCTACGAAAATCAGCGACTGTTCTCTTGCCGGCGAATAACCAGGAACCCCCTTTACAGCAGTGGCATACAAAGGAATCTTGTAGAGTTTTTCTTGGGAAACATGCTGCGCCAATTCTTCGAGCTCAACTTGAGAAAAGTAGTACGCCTTCTCGACTTGTTCAATGACGGCCAACTCACGTCTTTCCC
>JBCCQO010000381.1:0-3257 GCA_039024595.1 Pseudomonadota bacterium
AAGTGCCAACAAAGCGGAGCGTTAGCGCGGGTGACAACTCGTAGGCCACATCAGTCAGCAGACGTAAGGTTTCGGCCGTGAATTCGATCGGGCGCTGGAAGGTTAAAAAATCTTCCGGGTCGAACGCGGAGAACGCCGGATCATTCGCAGGCACCGGCGCCGCAACCGAAGTAATACCACTGTCCGTCTCGTTGTAATCGACGGTGACTTTTGCTCGCAGCGCCGGCAAAGCATCCGGTTCGATCAGGACTTTCGCGCGCACAAGTAAATTCTCGAGGTCATCCTGCGCGCTCCCATCCAAGGCGTTTGTAATAAACCCGTCCGTCTGCTGCAGGTCCGCGGACAAACGCAACGCAAGTTGATTCTCGACCAATGGAGCCGACAAAGCGGCGGCGTACTGGCGACCACCAAACTCCGCCGCGCGAACGCGCCCCTTCCCCTCCCACTCATAGCTCGGGTCCGTGGTACGAAGCACAATCGCACCCGCCAAGGCATTACGACCCTGTACCGTAGATTGAGGACCACGTAACACCTCTATCTGATTGATGTCCCAAACGCTGTCCGATCCCAGACCGAGCGCCCGGCTGTTGATCGGCGCTCCATCCAAGTAAATATTGGAAGTCACCCCTTGACCGCCCAAGCCAGCACGGCTGATCCCGCGAATCGTAAGCTGCCCGTTACTACCGTCAGATACTACGTTCGGTATGCGCCGCAGTACGTCGTTGAGATCGAAAAGGGCCTCTGCATCCAAGCGCTCCTGATTGAAAATCTCAACGGAGACGTCGATCTCTTGCAGGGTCAGATCCTGCTTCGTACCGGTAACAAGAATTTCTTCTATAGAGGTATTGTCTGAACTCGCTACCGATTGGTCTGAACGAGAAGGCTCTTGAGCCACTCCCATTGCCGAGAAAGAAAGAAATGCTACCGCTGGCAGGTAAACCGCAAATTTAGACACTAACTCAAACCTTCATGCGAATGCTTCTCATCAATGATTGGATGCTAAGGGTAGCGGATATCGTGTGCAAGGCTTCATTGGCCCCAGTGGATGCCGACCGTTCTGGTCTTAGATACCCAGGTTTATAAAAGCGCGAGAGAAGAAACCAACGACGACAGCGGCCAACGCTGGAAACGGAATCTAGGCTTTTTGGGTTGTGGGTGTGCTCAGTTGTTTTACCGATGCGCAATGTAAGAAAAAATCGTTACAAAAACTGACTTTGGGCGCTCACTTTTTGAAGTCAGAGGAATCGGGCAAGCAATCGGAAACGTTAAACGTGGGCTAGACAGAGCGGAAGAAACATGGAGGCTCGGGTCGGAATCGAACCGGCGTTGACGGATTTGCAATCCGCTGCATAACCACTCTGCCACCGAGCCTGGGAAGGGAGAAATTGGAGCGGGAAACCGGGTTCGAACCGGCGACCTCAACCTTGGCAAGGTTGCGCTCTACCAACTGAGCTATTCCCGCAAATCGACTGTCAGTAATTGGACCTTCAGTGCGCTCGAAGTAAATGCCGTCGCTAAAAAAGCCGTTAGAGGAACCGCGCGTCAATGGTGCCCAGCGCCCTCTCTGACAGGGATGCGTATTGTATGGGCTACCCTTTTCGAGTCAAGCAGATTAGCTAAATATTACAAGGGGGTTTTCCACAATTGCGAACGACCTGCGACGCTTTCTAGTAGCACTCTAAGCTTTCTCCTAGCTTCCTTCGACTAGCTGCCCTCACTCGCTCGGGCGTTATCGATTTCATTCATAACCTTCCGCGCCACGCGGAGATACTGCCACATGGACCATAGCGTGAGCGCAGCGGCGAGATAGAGCATGACCACTCCTAGCGCGAGAATCTCACTACCATCTCGTTGCGCATCCACAGCCAACAAAATGACGATAGAGACCATTTGGAAGGCGGTCTTAATTTTACCGATCATCGATACGGCAACAGAAGCGCGGCGGCCCAGCTCAGCCATCCATTCGCGGAGTGCGGACACGACGATCTCCCGACCGATGATGACGCAGGCCGCTAAGGTAAAAAGCAAATCGTTGTGGTGTTCTACCAACAGCACCAGCGCGACTGCCACCATAAGCTTGTCAGCGACAGGGTCGAGAAACGCCCCAAACGCGGTGGACTGCCCGAGCTTGCGCGCCAGATAACCGTCGAACCAATCGGTGATCGCGGCCAAGCTGAAGATGGCTGCGGCCACGATAAAGTGCCATTTGAAGGGCGCATAGAACGCGCCGACCATCACCGGAATGAGCACGATTCGCAGCATCGTGAGCGTATTGGGGATATTTAAAGGCACCGTTCTGTAAAACTAGTCGGCCATACCGTGTAAGTGGTCGTAAATGGTCCGCGCCATCGTAGCACTGATCCCTGGAATCTTACGGAGTTCATCGATACTTGCGTTACTCACCGCGCCGGCGCTGCCAAAGTGCCGGAGAAGCTCTCTTCTGCGCTTAGCGCCTACGCCGGGAATTGCATCGAGCAAGGACTGCTTGCGCGCTTTGTCTCTCCGTCCGCGATGGCCCGTAATGGCAAAACGATGGGCTTCGTCGCGAATTTGTTGAATGAGATGCAGTGCTCTGTTGTCCGAGGGGAGTTGTAGCTCCATGCCGGAATCACCAAGAATCAAGGTCTCGAAGCCGGCTTTGCGAGTCGTTCCCTTTGCGACACCGACGACCTCAACGGCGTTGATCGACAGTTCGCGCAGCACGTCTAAGGCTTGGGTCACCTGCCCCTTGCCACCATCGATGAGAAGTATATCGGGCATGGGGGCTTCTTCGTCTCGAAGTCGCTTAAAGCGCCGATTCAGTGCTTGATTCATTGCCGCGTAATCGTCGCCAGCGGTGATGTCTTCAATATTGAACCGACGATAGTCGGACTTACGTGCACCCTCCTGATCAAAAACCACACAAGACGCGACGGTCGCCTCACCACTGCTGTGGCTGATATCAAAGCACTCGATACGTTCGGGCACGACCTCGCGCTCCAGCGCTTCTTGGAGCGCGAGAAAACGACTGCGCACCGACTGCTTACCGGCGAGTTGTGCCTCTAAGTTCGTTTCTGCGCTCTGTGCGGCTAGCTGCAGCCAGCGAGCTCTTGCGTCTCGGACTCGGTCCTTGAGCTCGACTCGCCGGCCCGCGTACTGGGTGAAGACCTCGGTGAGTGTGGCGGCGTTTTCGGGGATATGGCTTAACACAAGCTCGCTAGGTATCGTTTGCTCACCGCGAAGATAAAACTGCGGTAAAAACGCCTCAATCACCTCGG
>JBCCQO010000382.1:0-3244 GCA_039024595.1 Pseudomonadota bacterium
CGGTAGCTGCTCTAGCAGGCAGCGATTGATGGTGGTCTTTCCTGTCCCGACTTCCCCAGTCAACAGGATGAACCCGCCTCCCGCACCCACTCCATAAAGCAGATGGGCAAGCGCATCGCGGTGAAGAGGACTCATGTACAAGTAGCGCGGATTAACCGCTATCGAAAAAGGCGCTTCCGCCAGTCCGAAATACTGGTAGTACATGCTGGATCCGCTCAGTGGTGACTCGACCTGTGTGCGCTTAGGCAGCTATTCCTAACCATACCCAACTATCCCTAGCTCAACCTAGCTGGGCCGAGTTGGGAATGGCTGGTTCTAACTTCTCAGCGACAGGCTGGGCCGCATTATGCCGTATTGACCAGCTCCGGCGAAGAGAGTTTGCAGTGATCGGCGCTGCGCTCAAGCAACGACATTGCCTCTTCGCACCAAGCCACATAAAACTGGCAGCTTTTAATGCCCGCGAGCAAGGCCAGATACACGCCCTGCCTGCGCAAGCTAAGTTGCTCCGGTTTCGCGTAGCGACGCTCTCGAATCTTTTCATAGAGCGCGAGCCGCTCTTGCATCCACTGCCTGCGATCGCGGAGGCTACTCAAAATGTGCGTTAGGTTGCCGGGTGAGGTGTTGTATAGCTTGATGTAAAAATCGTCGCGGATTTCGTGCATCCGCATTTTGTCCCCTCCCAGAACCCAATCATCCAGTGCCTGTTTGCCGTCCCCAGTCATCGCGTAAAGCACTCGATCGGGTCTTCCCGACTGTCTGAGGGATCGAGACGATAACCACCCTATTTCCCCCAGTTTTTTTAACTCTCGATAAATCTGCTGATGGGACGCCTGCCAAAAGAATCCGAGCGAGTGATCGAAGTCTCTCGCCAAATCGTATCCCGATAGTTCCTCATCGAGGAGTGCGGTGAGGATTGCAAAGCGCAATGACATAAGGGTTCTAGAGGCCTGGTAAATCGTTTCGTTGTGGTCAATTGTGCATGCAATAGGTTGTATATGCAAAATGTTGCATATACAACGCTACTCCACTAGTCTTCGCTTTCCGTTTACCGCTACGTCTGAGGAAAACCAATGGCACTGCCCGAAATTTTAGCGACGAAACTGCGCATCCCTGCTGTCGCGGCTCCGCTTTTCATCATCTCAAACCCCGATCTCGTCATCGCCCAGTGTAAAGCGGGCGTTGTGGGATCTTTTCCGTCTCTGAATGCTCGACCGATTGAGGAGCTGGAGAACTGGTTGCAGCGCATTAGCAGCGAGTTGGCAGACTACGATGCGGCGAATCCAGACAACCCTTCTGCGCCTTACGCGGTGAACTTGATCGTTCACGGGTCTAATAATCGTCTCAAGGAAGATCTAGACCTGTGCGTCAAATACAAGCCACCGGTCGTCATCACTTCCCTGGGCGCGAAAGAGTATGTGAACGAAGCGATCCATTCCTACGGTGGAATCGTGCTCCATGACATCATCAACAATCGTTTCGCGAAGAAGGCCATCGAGAAAGGTGCCGATGGGCTTATCGCCGTTGCCGCGGGAGCCGGCGGTCATGCGGGCACCGTGTCTCCCTTTGCCTTAATTCAAGAAATTCGCGAGTGGTTTGACGGACCACTGCTTCTTTCCGGCTCAATCGCTAGCGGCGACGCTATCCTGGGTGCGCTGGCGATGGGAGCGGATCTTGGCTACATAGGCTCAGCGTTTATTGCGACAGAAGAAGCGAATGCAGAGGAAGCGTATAAGCAAGCCATTGTCGATAATGACTCCTCGGAAATCGTCTACAGCAATCTTTTTACTGGCGTGCATGGTAACTATTTAGCACCGTCTATCCGAAGCGCTGGCATGGATCCAAGCAATCTTCCCGAGAGTGATCCATCGCAGATGAACTTCGGCTCCGGCGGCAATACGGATGCAAAGGCGTGGAAGAATATTTGGGGCTGCGGTCAAGGTATCGGCGCGGTTAAGTCGATCGGCACTACCGCCGAGTTTGTCGCCAAGCTTGAGTCCGAATACCTGGCTGCCAAGGCTAGACTCGATCAAGCAGCTTGATCGGCGGGTTTTTCTGAAGCGAGGGCACCTACGAGTGCCCTTTTTTCTTTGTCTCTTCGTCCCGTGGAAAAATCGAAAGCACCGGAACCTTTACTGCTCACTACTGCCAAAGAAGCAGCTTTGTTCGCTAATCGCTACCCAGGGAGAGGAAGAATGCGGTTACCCACTCTAGTAAAGACCTGCCTAGCGCGGGCAACACCCGTCGCCTTCTTACTGGCGATAGGTGTAGATTCGATGGACAGCTTCGCTGCGGAAAGAACGACTATTCTTGCCGGCGGTTGTTTTTGGTGCGTAGAAGCTGATTTGCAAAAACTCGATGGCGTTACCGACGCCGTCTCCGGCTTCAGTGGTGGCACCCTGTTGAACCCAACTTACCGTGGCAACCACGAAGGCCACTATGAGGTAGTTGAGGTCACCTACGACGATGAAGTCATCAGCTACAAGAGTCTCCTACGCTACTTTCTTCGACATATCGATCCGCTGGATGCGGGAGGCCAGTTTTGTGACCGAGGTTTCAGTTACAAAACCGCTGTTTTCGTTGCCAACGACGAGGAGCGCTCGGTCGCGGAACGGGCGCTTGCCGAGATCGACGAGCTCTTTCCAGAAGAAAGCGTCGCAACGGTAGTTCTTCCGAGCGGTCGCTTCTGGCCTGTGGAGGAGTATCACCAGGAATTCGCTACCAAAAATCCGCTGAGGTACAAATACTATCGATGGAACTGCGGACGCGACCAGCGCGTGGGCCTACTTTGGGATGATAAAAGCTGGGGAAGGCTAGAAGTTTTGCAAGAAAAATGACTCGGCAAGGCGCTTGTTAGGGCCCGTGTTTTAGAGCCCACGACAGGCGAGAACGCCCTAGCGCGCCTGAGTACTTGCCCTCGACAGAGGCGCCTCGCCTCGGCGATTGCGTACCGCTCGCCCCAGATCGGCAAGCAGCTGCTCCGTGCTGTCCCAAGCAATGCAGGGATCCGTAATGCTCTGACCGTAAACCAGGGGCTGACCGGGTACGACATTTTGGCGACCTTCGACAAGGTTGCTCTCTAGCATCACCCCAAAAATACTGCGGCTGCCCCGGGCGACTTGTGTAGCGATATCGCGGGCCACATCGACCTGTCGAGCCGGAATCTTACGGCTATTGGCGTGGCTCGCGTCAATCATAATACGGGCCGGGAGTCCCGCACTCGTCAGCATCGCGCTCGCATCGTCAA
>JBCCQO010000383.1:0-3212 GCA_039024595.1 Pseudomonadota bacterium
CCGAATTAATGACTTCCTCTAGTTCCTTAACTCGTGATTGATCCTGGACTCTTGCGCCGATCGTGCCACCGCTTCCCCAGGTAAGAATGTAGTAGTTCTTGAGTGCCGGCTCTCTATCCCCGCGCATGAAAGGTCCCATGCGCTCGTCGATCACCTTGATGTACTCGTTCGCCACCATCGTCTCGCTCGCACCGGGAGGAAAGCGAAAATACGCGTCGACGGCATCGCGTTTTACCGGAGGGAGATAATCAAGCTCCGGAAGCAATAGATAGCTCGCCCCCAAGGGAGCGGTGAGCAGGCATGCGGCAAGTACTCGGCGCCGCTGCTTACCATCGGTGAGCCGCATGATGCGAGAGGACATGCGCTCCCAGATGTTCGCCATCCTATCTACGCTGGTGTGCCCCTTGAGCCAGGAACGCGCAGCCAGCGGCAACACAGTTACCGCAACCAGTAAGGAGAACACGACCGAGATAGATATCGTAATCGCGAGGTCGGAAAACAACTGCCCCTCGACTTCGCGCATGAACACGACGGGGAGGAATATGGCCACAGTAGTAGCAGTAGAGGCGAGTAGCGCTCCCCAGACTTCTGTTGCGCCAGCTTCCGCGGCATCCGCATCCATCTCGGTGGGGTTGTTTTCCCTACGTCGCACAATGTTCTCCATAACGACGATCGCCGCATCGAGAACCATGCCAACTGCAAAGGCTAGTCCGGCTAGGGAGATAATGTTGAGGCTACGACCGGTGAGTCGCAGCATTAAGAATGTCGCTAACAGAGAAATAGGAATAGCCGCCGCCACGATTAGTGTGGGCCGTAGGCTGCGCATAAACCACCAGAGCACAGCCACGGCCAGGAGTACGCCCAATACGATGTTAGAACTTACTAAGCCAATCGCCCGGTAGATAAAAACTGAGGCATCGAAGGACTGAACCAAGACCAGCTGTCTATCAGCAAGAGGTCCCTCATTCAGTTGGTTTACAACGTCTTTAACTGAAATCAGTGTTTGCAGCGCGTTCGCATGGCTCTCTTTATCGACACGGACCGACAGCGCCGGATTTCCATTTTGTGTATTGGCCAATACTTGTTCGCCGCGAGTGACCGCGACGCTCGCGATATCTCCTAAGCGAATCGGCCTGCCATCGCGCCAATCCAGCACAAACTCACGCAGTTCCTCCGGTTGATAGCGCCCGGAAAATCGCAACGTGTACTGGCGTCTACCAACTTCCACAAAGCCGCCGCTGACATCGTTCGCGCGACCAAGTTGCCCGGCAATTGCGCTTATATCGATACCCAACTGGGCCGCCCGAAGCGGATCGAAGACGATTTGCAGTTCTTCCTCTCGGGCCCGTGAATTCTGGTTCGCGCCGGCGGTTGCAACGCCTGGTACGGATTCGATGGCGGGTCTAATAACATCGTCGACAAAGGGTAGGTAGTCGTAAATTTGCCCTTCAGCGCCGGGCAGCATTTGTAAGAAGAAAAACGTCAGCGCAGGCGTTCCCCGATCACCGCCACCCAGTGTGATCACCGGTTGACTCGCGTCTCGGGGAAGTGGATCAAGCCGATTCATGCGCGAAATGACCTCGATCAGCGAACGCTGCATGTCCGCCTCGAGCGAAAACGTCAACTCGATATACGCGTTCCCAGCGTTTGCGTAGGCAGCCATACTTTGCAGCCCGGGCAGGCCACGTAGCACCGATTCGATCGGTTCAACGATTTCCGACTCAACCTCACGGGGAGAAGCTGCGCGCCAGTTTGTTTGAATCGAGATGGACGGGTTTTCGATATCGGGAAATAGCTGAAGGGGAAGCTCACGCAGGCTGTAAGAGCCAAAGAGCGCGATCACCGCTAGAACGACGGCCACGCCCGCCGGATAGCGCAGGGCTGTACGAGTTAAATTCATTATTTTCCCCTGGCAAGGACAACCGGCCTCTGTTGGGCCGCAGTTCTCAGTGCACAAACTAGCAGGGGATTAGCGCAGCATCCTTGAAAGTGCGGCGAACCGTGTTCGCCGTGCGATGAAGTGAAGAGGGACCCTCGTCTGTCTTTAAACTAGCTGACCAAGAATTCTCGAATTCGGTCTTTGTAACTGCGGCTAACTTTCAGTTTCGTGCCCGTATCAAGGTTCAGCAGGTATTCGCCGTTATTCAGTGTTTGTGCGCCGGTGATGCATCGATGATTCACTATCGTTGAGCGATGGACTCGCAGAAAGACTGCCGGATTGAGCATACCTTCGAGCTGCTTCATAGTGATCCGCATAATGTGCGTTTTACCCGATGCATGGATGCACATGTAATCGCCCGCGGCATCGACCCACTGAATATCAGCGACGCGAATAAACTGAATATCGCTGCCGTCTTTAATGGTGATTTTCTCCGGCCAATCTTCGCTTTTTGCACCGCGGTCAGCCATCGCTTCGATGGCAGCAGCAGATTCTCCGGTCATGCTCATGATGAGCTTTACCAGCTTCTCCTTTCCCTGAGATTCTGCGGTTTGGCTGCGAAACTCAGCTGCCCGTTGCACCGCTTCGTGTAAACGATCGTCTTCAACGGGCTTTAGCACATAGTCGATCGCATGTACCTTGAAGGCGTCGACGGCGTACTCGTTGTAGGCGGTGATGAAAACAACCATGGGCATATCATCACCTTGGAGCTTCTCGATGACCTCAAAGCCATCCATGCCAGGCATTTGAATATCCAGGAAAAGCAGATCCGGGTTGTGTTCCGCGACCGCGCTCAGCGCTTCCAAGCCATTGGCGCACTCGGCGATAACGTCTACTTCTGGTAAATGCTGTAGGCGGACCGACAAGCCTCTTCTGGCTAGTTGCTCGTCGTCTACGATTATCGCGCTAAGCGGTTTCATGCAGCCTCCCTATCCGCGTAACTCAGCGGTAGGCGAATAGTAATGGTTAGTCCATGCGGCTCAGTGGCGCCCAGTCGGAAAGTTTGCTTGTCACCATACACCTGCGACAGCCGTTCACGAGTGTTTACCAGCCCAACACCGCTGCCTTTGGGCATACGGCCCTGGCGAAGGTCCAAGCCAGGGCCGTCATCGGCGACCACAAGCTGTAGGCGCCCCGACTCAATCGTTGCAGAGACGGCGATTGATCCACCGTGAATGGATTGGTAAACCTCTTATTTGTTTGAGTTTTCCACCAGCGGTTGCAGCAAGAGCGATGGCATTAGTGCGCGCTCCGCGTCCGGCGCTATAGAAAA
>JBCCQO010000384.1:0-3209 GCA_039024595.1 Pseudomonadota bacterium
CCGCAGAGCTTGAAGCGTAGTAAGCCCTCCGACGACTGGCGTGCCTGTGCCCGGCGCGCAAGAAGGATCCAGACAGTCGATGTCAAAAGTCAGGTAACAGGGGTTTTCTCCAACAACTTCTTTAATCTTGCGAGCCACCTGCTCCGCAGTGTGGTCATGCACCCAGTCTGCATCGAAGATCTGGTAGCCGTGTGATTCTGGATTGTGTGTCCGAAGACCCAATTGAATGGAACGCTGAGGAACCACGATGCCCTCGTTGGCGGCATGAAAGAACATCGTGCCGTGATCGATCCTGCCCTTGTCGTCGTCCCAGGTATCGGAATGAGCGTCAAAGTGGATCAATGACAGAGGACCGTATTTCTCTGCGCAAGCTTTGATCATGGGATAGGTAATAAAGTGATCGCCGCCAAGCGCAAGAATAGCGGTGTTGGTTGCCAGTACTTCTCGCGCTTGCTCCGTGAGCTCCTCCGGTATGCCAGCGGGCAGGCCGGAGTCAAAGGTAAAGTCTCCGTAGTCGACGACGTTGATACGTTCGAAGGGGTCGTAGCCCCAGCCATTCACTGCAGTCTCCCAGGCCAGGTGCGATGACATGGCGCGAACCGCACGCGGACCCAGCCGCGTACCGGAACGATTAGTCGTAGCAAGATCGTAGGGAATACCGACCACGGCGACGTCAACGTCCTGAAGTTCGCGAGAATAGCGGCGCCGCATAAAGCTCAGCGCTCCCCCATAAGCAGGCTCGACAATCGAGCCCATGTTGCTGTTGCGGGTAAAAGCTAGGTCGGTATCAAAGTGCATTGACTTGTTCCCGTTCTTATCGGAATGCGCAAACGCTTAACTGCTCCCAACTACGCCCAACTACGCTCAAACTTCCTCAACGCTAATCTGCTATCGATTAGCGGGGCGTTCTTTTCATAGACTCTCGCTCGCATGTAAGCTTCCGTCAATCTCTTATGAGAGTTAGCAGCCGAAGATAGCCCGTTGGATTCGAAGGCGCTGTTTTAGAATTTGCGACCACTGACTGAGACAACAGATTCTTACAACAAAAGTATTTCAGAGCTAGGAGACCAATGCTCAAGCCGATGTTGATTAACAGCGGAATCCTGATTCTAGTAGTGCTCATTCACTATGAGTTTCTTTATCAGTGCTCACGCAGTTTGCCTCGCATAACGAGCAGGCATCGATGGCGAATATTGATGGGTGTCTTCGGCGCAATTTTTGCCCACCTGCTGGAGATATGGGTATTCGGAATCGCCTATTATTTTATGGACAGGAGCGAAGGATGGGGGCATTTAGTTGGTGAGTTTGATGGCGAGCTTTTATCCAGCGTTTACTTTTCCTTCACCGCATTCACCACCTTGGGCATAGGCGACATCACCCCCGTCGGAAACATTCGCTTCCTCGTGGGACTCGAGTCCCTCGCGGGATTTGTTCTCATCACCTGGACCGCTTCCTTTCTCTACTTAGAAATGACACGGCACTGGGATCATCTAGAAGAATAGAATCATGAGCACGCTCCATATACGAAAAGCCATCGCCGGCGATGTCGGGATTATCCTTCGCTTCATTACCGAGCTTGCGGTCTACGAACGAGAACCGGATGCCGTTCTGGCGACTGAGCAGCAACTTCACACCGCGCTGTTTGGAGAACAGCCCAAAGTGTTCGCACTGCTGTGTGAGAGAGAAGACGCAGGCGGAAGCCGTGAACCAGTGGGATTTGCCGTGTATTTCTTTAACTTCTCCACCTGGCTTGGAAAACATGGCATCTATCTTGAAGACTTGTATGTAACCCCACAGTCACGAAATTTAGGTGCAGGTAAGGCGCTCCTGAAAGCTGTCGGGCAAGTCGCTTTGGATAACGACTGTGGTCGCTACGAATGGAGCGTACTACGCTGGAACACGCCTTCAATTGAGTTTTACGAAGCCTGTGGTGCCAAACCCCTCGACGAGTGGGTCGGCTACCGCATGGATCGCGCGGCGATCGAGGCCTTTGTGCAAAAGGCGTAGCCCCAGAGAAACCCGCGCCCGTTTACCGCGCAGTCCTAGCATTCGCCGAGCCGGGCTCGTTCAAAGGCATTATTTCTGCGACAAAGCGCGAATTTTTAGGCCCCAGCTTCCTCTCCCGTCCCTATAATGCGCCCATGCCAATCGAGCACGTCATCGAGGATAAGCGACGCCTGTTCTGGCTGCTCCAATTGGGAGGTTGGGCCAGCTGGGGGGCAACCTTTTATTTGGGCATTTTGGTCTGGGGCGAACCGCCGGAAAATTACTTCCTTTATGTGCCACTAATCGCCGCTATTGGCATGTTGATTTCTCTCAGTCTTCGCTGGGTGTATAGGCTCACGTGGGACCGCTCGATCGGAATACGCGCCTTCGCGGCTCTGGGAGCGTCCTACTGTGCCGGCGTGGTTTGGATGCTTTGCCGCTCCACACTCTTCATGAATTTGTTTCCGAGCGAGAAAGTGAAGCATGAAGAATTGGGCACGGCTTCGCAGCTTGCGTCCTATTTCGAAAGCTCGCTCTCCGCAGTCTCAGTGATGCTGGTCTGGAGCGCCATCTACTTCACTATTAAGTACTACCTGCTGAGCCAGGAGGAAAAGCAGCGCTACTTGAAGGCCATCTCGATGGCGCAAGAGGCGCAGCTCAAAATGTTGCGCTATCAACTCAATCCACACTTTTTGTTCAACACGCTCAATGCGATCTCAACGCTGATCCTTGACGAGAATAAGCAGCTCGCCAACAACATGGTCATGAAGCTCTCTCGCTTCTTGCGCTACTCGCTCGATAACGATCCGATGCAGCAGGTCACCGTGGCGGAAGAAGTAGAATCTCTAAAGCTGTACTTGGACATCGAGAAAGTACGCTTTGCAGAACGGTTGACGCTGCACTTTTCTATAGCGCCGGACGCGGAGCGCGCACTAATGCCATCGCTCTTGCTGCAACCGCTGGTGGAAAACTCAATCAAATACGCGGTTTCCCAATCCATTCACGGTGGATCAATCGCCGTCTCTGCAACGATTGAGTCGGGGCGCCTACAGCTTGTGGTCGCCGATGACGGCCCTGGCTTGGATCTTCGCCAGGGCCGTATGCCTAAAGGCAGTGGTGTTGGGCTGGTAAACACTCGTGAACGGCTGTCGCAGGTGTATGGTGACAAGCAAACTTTCCGACTGGGCGCCACTGAGCCGCACGGACTAACCATTACTATTCGC
>JBCCQO010000385.1:0-3208 GCA_039024595.1 Pseudomonadota bacterium
AGACATGCTCCACTGGGAGCCAAAGCTGCAACCGCGGAGGGCGATCTGGTCGTAGCCGAGTGCTGAACGGACTTCATAGAGATCATCGACGATGTTTATGATGTCGTATCCACGGAGATCGATACCCATGCTGCTTAGTTCGCTTTGGGCTTCCTTAAGTTGTTCACGGATTGCACTTCGCGCCGCCTCCACTGTTGTTGCCCTGTCCAGGGGCATCTTTTGACCTTCGATGTACAAAGGCGAAACCAAAACCGGTTCTCGCGGATTGCCCCGCTGGCCTACGTACACTACGTCTCGAGTTCTTCTTAGGCGCAGGGCTACCTCGAAGTAGCGGTCCGAGCTGAAGTCATAAGCAGAGCCCGGGCCGCCAGCGATTAGAAAGATCGGAGGGCGCGGCTCACTCGACTGCTCGGCAGCGAAGCGCATGAAATGAATTGGAATCGTTCGGGAAGCGGCTTCGCTGCGATTTTCCTTCACAAACACCATGCCTTGCTCGGCCACCTGGCTCGCACCGGATTTACTTTGGATCACTATTGGCGTCGTCACTACACTTCCAATGGCAGGGGACTCTTGCGCAAAACTGTTTTGGTTTACGCCAAGTAAAACTGTAATGGCTATAGCTAGATAACGATGGCGCAGTGGCATAGGTGACCTCCGCTGAGCGGTGCCGCGGGGAACCGCTGAGCACTACCCGCTATTAGTAGGCGGACTGAGAGTGTCTTTACATAAATATAACAAAGGAATATAACTTAATATAAAGCTATAGCCAATATTGACTAGAATTGCCGTTCTGCACCAGCGGTTATCTAATCGGAGGAAAAGTGATCCATCGAAAAAAAGCTTGCCGCAATGCTCTGAGTTTCTGCCGATCCCGTATCCTGCTGCTGCCGATGCTCTGTGCTGCCGTGGCAGTTTCCCCGTTCTCTGTGTCCGCAGTAGACCATGAGCCCGATGGACCCTCCCTTCCACCCTCGGAGCTGCCAGAGCTAGAAGCTTTTATGGATGGCGCTGTGATCACAGCGATGGAAGCTAACAACGCGCTAGGCGCAATCGTCAGCGTTGTTCACAAAGGTAAAACGGTTCTTGCAAAGGGGTACGGCTATGCCGACGAGGCTCGGTCCGTGCCTGTCTCTGGAAGCTCTACGCGTTTCAGCGTTGCGTCCGTATCTAAAACGTTGGTTTGGACGAGTGTCATGCAACTTGTCGAGCGTGGATCACTAAATCTTGATGTCGACGTCAACAGCTACCTCACCCAGTTTCAGATTCCGGATACCTATGAGCAGCCGGTAACACTCCGGCATATTCTTGCGCACACCGCCGGCTTTGAGGATCGAGTCTTCGGTCTGTTTTATCGCGATGTCGAGCGCCTACAGACACCGGAGGATGCGCTCGCTTACTACATACCGAAGCGCGTTCGTGCTCCTGGGACCTACCCCGCCTATTCGAATTGGGCCACGGCTTTAGCCGGTTTGATTGTGGCGAATGTATCCGGCGTTTCCTTCAATCGCTACGTCGCCGACAACATACTCACACCCTTGGACATGACCTTCTCAACGTTCGTAGAACCGATCCCCGACGAAAAGCCGGGAACCCACTCTGGCGCCTTTCGGCGGACTGCCGGAGACTATGTCGATGATGGGTTTATTTTTTCTGGCTTAGGTCCTGCAGCCGCGCTTTCGGCTACCGCGGAAGATATGGCCAAGTTCATGATCGCGCATTTGGGCGACGGCTCTTTCGATGGTCAGAGGATTCTCGAGCCGGAAACGGTGCTGCAGATGCGGGAACCCACCCACCGGCAGCATAAAGCAATGAAGGCTTCGCTCCATGGTTTTCGCGAATATACGCACAACGGACGCTTCGCCTATGGTCACGGTGGCAATCACGTTTACTTTCTCTCCACCCTGGTCATGGTGCCGGAAGAGGACGTTGGCATCTTCGTGTCGTTCAATACCTTGGACTCATCAGCTGCGCTGACGCAACTTAAGAACGCTTTTTTTGACCGTTACTACCCACGGAAACCAGCACAAGATGTGTTCAGGTCCACCTACCAAGGTTCAGCGTTACCAGCCTCCAATGAAAGTCTAGATGACTATCCGGGTAGCTATCTCAGCACTCGCCGAAACTACTCCACATGGGCGAAAGGGCTCAGTGATATCCCAGGTCTTGTCAAGGTATCGATCGCTGAAAAAGGCGGTCTCCTTGTGGGTGGGAAGCGCTATATAGCGATCGACGAGGATGTATTCCAAAATACAGAGAACGCCGATCAACGCATCGCTTTTGAGCGCGATGAAGCCGGGGAAATCAGCTATCTTTTTGACAGTCCTCACCGGGCTCTCCAAAAGCTCACCGGACTGGACAATCGAGTTTTTCACCTTGTTGTTGTGCTTTTAGCTCTCCTCACGATGCTCTTGGTCATTGTCTATGGTATTTGGAAAGTCAGAGTTTGGTGGCGCTCCTCTAGGATTGAAAAGCTGTTGGTGGGTGCTCTCCTTTCGGCGTCCCTCATAAACCTGATTTTTCTGGCGAAGTTCATGCCCACATCGCTGCTGGGGTTCTTAGATCTTTATCTTGGAGATCAGCCTTCCGTATCTGTGCTGCTCAGCCTCCCGCTTATCGCAGCCTGTCTGAGTATTGGGGCGCTTCTGGCGTCGGCGATGTTATGGCTGCGTGACGGTCGCAGCCTGATTGTGAAGCTTCGCTATTCGGGCGCGGCGAGTCTCCTAGTGGCTTTCGCCTGGATCTTGAACTACTGGAATCTGTTAGGTCCCTGGTATCTCCAAGGATGAGGAGTTAAACAATAAGCTTTCTCTACGCAGATAAATGAAGTGCAAGATATTTTTAGACTGGTCGCAGCAGTGTGCGGCATTCAACTACCCCCAAAAGGCACTCGTCGGCGCCTGCACTATGCCTTTAGCGCTATACGCCAATCCTCCAGGCACGTCTGCTTTGAGCAATAAAGGTCCGTCGATATCGACGAATTCACAGGCTTGAGCGACGATAAAAGCAGGAGCCATCGAGTAGGAGCTAGCCACCATACAACCGACCATCAGGCGTTTGCCTCGTTCTCTGGCTAGGCGCACTATTTTCATCGCCTCCGTAAGACCACCGCACTTATCAAGCTTAATGTTGACTACGTCGTAGTACTTTGCGATGTCTAGGAATTCGCCACTGTGCTGCAGAGATTCATCGGCGCCGAGCGGTATCGGGC
>JBCCQO010000386.1:0-3199 GCA_039024595.1 Pseudomonadota bacterium
CCGTTCGCGAGTTCTACCCCATCTACGTAGAGTTCGAAGCGCTGAGCCTTATTGCCCGTTCCAATTTCCGCCAATGCAGCTTGCGAACGAGGAAAGTCGTAAATAAAAGCCCGGCCCTTCGTTGCCAGCCAAGGCTGTAGCGCATGGGTGAGGAGTAAATCCAACCAACCATCTCGATCCAACTCGAAGTTCACGCCAGCCACAGCGGGAAGCAACTCCTCCGTGATGGTGTGTTTAAGCTCAGCGTTCGACAGGGCACAGACATCAACCCCCGTGGCCTCAATAAAGACCTGTTGATAGCTAAAAAACTGGTAGGCGCTGGAGCCAAGGCTATCATCGACCAGCGTGCTTACTTCCTTCATTAGCTGCTCTAGCGTGAAGCCCGGGCGGTACCATTCGAGCATCGTGAACTCGGGATTGTGCCGCGCGCCTTGTTCCCCATCTCGAAACGCCTTGCCTAACTGATAGATCGGACCGCTGTCCGCTGCCAGTAGCCGTTTCATCGCGAACTCGGGCGATGTCTGAAGATACCTTGCCCTTGGATCGGCCTGCGCTGCGCCGACGGTCAAGGGTTCAATCGTGGGATCGGTTACCGCAAAGCGGCCCAGCAGCGGTGTCTCCACTTCAAGCACGCCTCGCTGCGAAAAGAACTCCCGAATATGTTGATTTAGCTTCGCCCTCGCGATCAAAGCGTCGCGAGCAGCGCTGGGCTCCCAGGGGTTCACGCCGAACTAGGAAGTGTTCGAGAAGAGCAGGATCTCAAGGTGTGCCTGCTGGCTGACTGGCTACTAAGACTTGCTGGCTCGCGCCACGTACTCACCGGAGCGGGTATCGACGCGTATCACTTCCCCCTGGGAAATAAACAAGGGCACGCGCACCACCGCACCGGTACTCAGCGTTGCCGGCTTGCTACCCCCTTGTGCGGTGTCACCTTTGAGGCCCGGATCGGTTTCGGTGATTTCCAACTCAACAAAATTGGGCGGACTGACCGAAAGAGGCGTGCCGTTGTACAGCGTTACCTCGCAGGGGTCTTGCTCCTTGAACCATTTTTCCGCATCGCCAACGGCAGCGGCATCTGCCTGATGTTGTTCAAAGGTTTTCGGTTCCATGAAGTACCAGAATTCGCCGTCCGTGTAGAGATACTCCATGGTGACATCCATCACGTCGGCGCCTTCTAGGCTATCACCGGACTTGAAGGTTCGTTCCCAAACACGACCGGTTTTGAGATTTCGAAGCCGCACGCGGTTAAAGGCTTGGCCCTTTCCCGGTTTGACGAATTCGTTGTCTAAAATACTGCACGGCTCACCATCCAGCATTACTTTTAAGCCAGATCTAAATTCGTTTGTAGAGAAATTCGCCATAGCTCTCTCGGCCCCTGCTCAAGGCGCCGATGATACCGCAGAGGCTTTTCAAAAGCAGTCGCGAACCGTAAGTTCGCAGCTAATTTGGGTTCAATTACGCGCCATAGGAGCATAAAATCTTCCGCCTTTCCTATTGGCGAGGTACCCGGTAGTTGAGCTATGCTCCGCGAACGCACGCCGGAGAGAAGCCCAGTCGAAATGGCCATAAATCAGCACTCGGCGCTACGACTGCCGCAACAAGACCTAGAAAGCTGTAGCGTATTCGACTGCACGATAGAGTCGGTGCAAGCTTGGGTGGATGAACTTCCCCTGGGCAGCGCACCGCGAGCGGGGAACGCGCTTCGCGCTGCTCTTTCTGAGCTGAATAGGGTAGAACTAGAGCCCCTTCTGCGTTTTCAGCTACTCGAACTTCTCCGCTCTCCGGCAATGGCTGTGGTCTCAGTGCTCACAAAAGGCTGTATGAATCAGCCGATTGTGCTCGACGACGACGCGCAACTGCACGCGGATTTGATTGCCGACCTATGCTCCCTTGCGGCGACAGGCTATACCGTTGCCGCAGTCAACACGATACGCAACAACGATGCCTTCGATGAGATTAATCCAGCCAAATTGGCCTGTGAGTCCTTGCATCGTGCCGTAGTACTTACCGGCCAAAGAATTTTGCTGTCCTACCTGCTGTATCAACCCCTGGAGCTGAACTGCTGGGCTGGACTGCATCAGCTCTATGCGCTGACCGAAAGACAGCAACTGGCAAGGCTGCCCGTTGAAGACACACTGCGCGAAACTCGAAGCACGGTAGTGCAAGAGTATCTGCCACCGCTTCTGCTAGCCTGCGCCAAACCCAATCAGCTTCGCCAACACGACATCTCCGGTGCCTACCGGGCCTTCCACGAGTGGCGGCAGTTAGCCGATTTGGAAGATCCAGAACTGGGAGAGGGCTTGTTCGCAGTCGATATGCAGAGCGATCAACCGCCGACCTTTGCCGAGCTGCTCGTTCGTCGAGGCACATCTCAGTTTCGCTATATCAACACCACGGCGCTGATAGCTCATCTAGAAGAACTTAAACACTCCCGCGGTACGCAAGGTGTCCGAGTTATCGAATTCGATCGTGAAACTCGCTTGGATACAAATCTTCTTGAACATCTGATCAAGTCTCTGGGTGAAATCAGCCAGCGTAATTTTGCTCGCCAGCCTGCACGGGTCACGCTTTACATCGCCGCCGGTCTCAGCAATGTGCACTACTACGTGGCCGGAGAAAAAAGCCTGGAAAAAGTGTTTCACGGCGACTCCCATGAAGGCAGCGAAGAGTACACCGCCCCAGCGAATCCGTTTTTAGATGCCGTTAACACGAGGGATGAGTGGAAGGATGCAACCCCAAAAGATGAGCTTGTGGATGAATTACCGGAAGAAGAAGCGGATATTGGCGTCGATGTGGATCGGGTGTCGAAAGCAGCTATCGAGCAAGAACAAACCGCAGCCCAGCCACAACGACATATTGTGTATTCTGTCAAAACGACCAATACGAGTCCTGGGGGTTACTGCGTAGAGTGGAGTGATCCGCCAGACGGTATTCATATCGGCGATCTGGTCTGTGTGCGTGAGGCAGAGCTGGAACGAGCCGACTGGACTATTGCTGTTATCCGATGGGTGAGCCAGGTCAAACATGCGCCTACGCTGCTGGGGCTTGAATTAATCAGCCCAAAGGGTTCGGCCTATGCAGCGCAAATTAAAATGCCGGACGGCGAATATTCAAAACCAATTCGCGTGCTGTTGTTACCAGAAATTCCTCTGGTCGGTCAGAACCACACCCTTGTCGTACCTCGCATGGTGTTTCGCGA
>JBCCQO010000387.1:0-3144 GCA_039024595.1 Pseudomonadota bacterium
TCTCGACGGCCAATCCGAACCTCTGACAACAGCGGAGTACGACCAGCGCCTGGAGGCACGGGTGAGCCTGTTTCAGACGGAGCAAGGATTAAACGCCGATGGCGTTTTGGGTCAAAAAACGCTGCGCCGTTTGGTACTGGCGGCGGGTGCAGATCTTAGTCTAGAGCAGGCGAAGGGGAGCTTCAGTCAGTGAGCTTGGTGCAGCAGGGTTTGGTTTTATGTCGCTGATTCTGGATGCGTTGAACAGGGCTGAACGAGAGAAGCGATCTGCGAATCCACAGGTAGCCGATTTACTCGCGCCCGAAGCGGCTTCGAGCATCGAACCGGAGCGCACGATTTCGTCAGCTACCCTAATCGCTCTTGCTCTGTTGCTCACCAGTGTCGTGCTCGGGGCGTTCTTGCTCAGGTCGATTTTTAGCGGTGATGGTACCGAGATGCGTCTGGAGCAGTCTGCTCCAGCGAGCCAAAACGCAGCAGAGCCCCGCATAGCCGTTAGTACGGATAGCGGGACTGAACGTCTAGTCCAGGGCGGTGAAAAGAGGGGCGCGCCTGAGGTTGAGGTTCCGACTGATGTAAGCCCCAAGACTCGTGATGAGAGCCGACAAATGCTCGCAGCGAATGCTTCCCAGCGGGTTCAGCCTATCGAGCGGAACGAGCTATCGAAAGCAGGACAACCGGACAGCGCGGAAGTTGCTGTTGTCATCGAGCCAGTGGTGGGGGATCAAGGCAGGCGGGTAGCGGACTTATACTCGCAAGCGCAGCGTCAAAGGCAACAGCGAGCGGAACGCAGTGCGGTGGCCGCCGGGCCCCTGTCGCAGGCTCTCGCTGCGAGCGCGAGAGCGGGTGACACCACAACGGCGCAGCGGAAAGACCGTGATCCTGGTGAAGAGCGTCCTGGCAAAGCGGAGGATCGCACACTCAAAGCGTCGAGCTTGTATGAAGAGTCCGAAGAGGAAGCGGTCGATCTCGTTCAGGCCTTGAGCCAGCTTCAAGCTAATCGTCAAACACAAGCGTTAACGCCTCATCCTACGCCGATGCTGCTGTCGCAATCAAAACAGTTCAAAGACTCTGTCCCGACACTGCTGTATCAGCAGCACGACTTTAATCCCGTGGGCGTTTCCACGGTGACGATCAATGGGCAAGTCTTGCGCGAACGGCAGCGAACGCGTGGCGTAGAAGTAAGGGAGATTCTCGTGGATTCGGTTGTTTTGCGTTTCTCGGAGACGGAATTTCGACTGCGTGCCTTAAACAGCTGGGTGAACCTTTAAACGTATGATGGACTGGCTTCGGCGTGAGTTGCACTATTGCGCTTGTGCAATCGTGTTTCTAACGCGCATTCCACTGCCCCTCGCGACATTCCCGAGTGAAGATCTTCCCCGGGCAACGGGCTACTTTCCTGCCGTCGGCGTATTGGTGGGTAGCGCGGCGGCTGTCGTTTTCTTACTTGCCAGTTCTTGGTGGCAGCCAGCGATCGCAGGAACCTTGGCAATTGGCTCCGCGATCCTCCTCACCGGTGCGTTTCATGAAGATGGTCTAGCTGATACGGCAGATGGGCTCGGTGGCGGCTGGACCCTAGAGCGTAAGCTGGAAATCATGAAGGACAGCCGAATCGGGACCTATGGCGCTTGCGCCCTTGTGTTGAGTCTGCTGCTAAAGGTCATGGCTTTGAGTAGCATGAACCTGGCGTTAGTGGCTCCGTCACTGTTGGCCGCACACGTAGCGGCGCGCTGGATGATCCTGCCGCTCGTGATGAGCTTGCCTTACGTTTCCGGTGCAACCGGCAGCGGTGCGTCGTTAATCCATGGAATACCACGACGTCGCTTCGTCGCCGCCACCGCATTCAGCCTAGCGGTGCTTTACCTGGCTGTTCCGAATCACACGCTAACGATTCTGGGTGCGGCGCTGGTCGTGTTTCTTCTGGCTCGCTGGTTCCTGCGTCGCCAATTGGGCGGCATTACCGGCGACACGCTGGGTGCAGTGAACCAGTTGACGGAGTTGACGATTTATCTGCTGGTAGCGGCCCTGAGCTGATTGCTACGGTGGGATTTCGCCTTGTTTTACTTCGTCACGCCGAGCCTCGCGTAGCAGCCGGTGTTTGCTACGGCCAGCTGGATGTGCCGTTGAGTAGTTCGGGATTGACAACCGCTCGCCAGCATTCAGGGCTGCTACCGCCTCCGCGACGTTTGTTTTGCAGCGATCTGGAGCGGGCTAAGGAGAGCGCGAAGCTGCTCTTTCCCTCAACGAAACCGCTTATTGATCCGCGGCTCCGTGAAGTGTCGATGGGGCAATGGGAGGGACGGCGCTGGGATGAGATTCACAGCACCGACGAACAGCGCATGGCTTCCTGGGGCCAGAATTGGGTTGCCGTCGCGCCGCCCGATGGTGAGTCAGCACAGCAGCTTTTCGAGCGTACGGAAGAGTTCTTAAGCGAGTGCATTCTGACGGACGACGAAACAGAGGAACGGGGCGCCGAGGGTGATACGGTGCTTGTCGCGCATCAGGGCTCGCTTCGCGCAATTTCCTGTCTGCTGGCGGGGCTGTCGGTGGACCACTTTTTCTCGCTTTCCTTTTCCTACTTGGCTGCCTTTACAGCGTTTGACTTGCGTCGTTGAGTCTCCTAGGGTGCGCGGCGATCGTGTAGCCCGATATCTGATTAGCGGTTGGCTGCGTAACAAACGCAGTATTTGTTACCAACTTTGAGCACTCGAACGCCGCTAGTCGGTACCTGTAACCGGGTATTACGGCGGGCGTGTCGGGTACCGGCGAGGAGCAGGAGATGAGCGAAGAAGCGGAAGAAAAGCGCAATGCGCGACATAAAGCCGCAATGGAGAAGCAAAAGGAAAACGTCGATGCCGGCATTGCGGCCGCGAGCGAGGAGCGAGGCGTTGCCGTTCTTGTCACGGGGAATGGCAAGGCAAAATCCAGTTCGGCGTTTGGCATGGTGATTCGTGCGCTAGGTTATGGCCAGAAGGTGGGTGTTGTGCAGTTCATCAAGGGTGAGCAGCTCTCCGGTGAAGAGATCTATTTGAAGGAACACTGCCCGCAGGTTCGCTTCTATCAGATGGGTACCGGGTTCACTTGGGATACACAGGATAGAACCGCGGATATCGCAGCGGCGGAGCGTACCTGGGCGGTGGCAGCAGA
>JBCCQO010000388.1:0-3140 GCA_039024595.1 Pseudomonadota bacterium
GGATACCAAGTACAAAACGGTGCCCGCCATTTCCTCAGGTTCTGCGTGCCGACCCATGGGAATTTTCTCCATTGCGGCGTCGTAGATCTCTTTGTGCTCGAAGAGTGCACCGGCGAACTTCGTCTTAGTCAGCCCAGGGAGGAGCGCATTGCAGCGTATACCGAGCGGGGCGCATTCCTTGGCGAAGGACTTGGTCATGTTTACAACCGCCGCTTTGGTAATCGAGTAGATACCTTGCATCGGGCCGGGTTGGAGAGCGTTGATAGATGCAGTGTTAACGATTGCACCACCACCGTTCTCCCGCATTAGCTTTCCCGCTTCGATCGACATGAAGAAGTAGCCGCGCACGTTTACATCGACGGTCTTATTGTAAGCACCTAGATCTGTATCGAGGATATGGCCGAAATACGGATTCGTAGCAGCGTTGTTGACACAGATATCGAGCCTCCCATGAGCCGTTTTTATGTGCGCAAAAATAGCGGTGATATCTTCCATTGTGCCCACGTGACAGGGGAATGGCTCGGCACTTCCTCCAGCAGCAACAATCGATTCAGCGACAGCCGCACAGTCATCGCGTTTGCGACTAGAAACAATCACGTGCGCACCGTGTGTTGCGAGCAAACGGGCAATCGCCTCGCCGATACCTCGGCTGGCACCGGATACAAGGGCAACTTTACCGGTGAGATCGAAGAGCGAAGAAGACATAACAGGTCCTACGGTAGATTTTGGAAGGGTGGCGAGCGGTGATTCTACGGATTCACCCGTTCACTTGCACGAGGCTAGTGCTGCGTATCCCGTCGCCAAAGGGGTGCATTACTGAAGGCCCAGCAGCCGTAAAGCGCGATAAAGGTAGTGAACACAAACCACGCAGCGGAGAAGCCAAAGTGAGTGAGCATTAGCCCAGCAAGCACTGGACCGAGAACCCGGCCCCAGGCGGCAGCCGAAGAAGCAGCACCCATGACTTTGCCCATGTGCTCGACCGCGCTTCTCTGGCTGGTAATTGAATTTAAAACCGGCATACAAAGCGTTGCACCGGTAAGCGCGATCAAAACGGATGTGACCATCGGAACGCTGGTAGTGGAAAAGATCGCGAGCGCGAAACCGAGAAAGAAAAACGTGACGCAAATACGCAAGAGCCGCACTTCGCCCAAGACCCGAACCAAGCTGCTCATTAACAGCCCTTGGGTCAGGGCCATAATCGCGCCTTGTACACCAAAGACAATGCCAACCTCGCGTGCGCCCCAGTTCAGATAAGTGCCAACCCAGAGAGGAAATAAGTAGGTCGATGCGCTAACGCAGCTAGTGTGTAGTAGAAACTGAAACAAGATCAGACGGCTACGGTAGCGCTTCAGCAACAGGAAAAGAGATTCTTGCGGGGCAGCAACACGAGAGCGCTGCCTAGCCTCCGGCGGATGCGACTCTGGTAGGAACACCCAAGCACTCAGAACGGCGAGCAACGACATTCCCGCGGCCAGGAAACAAGGTACGGTAAAACCGCCATCGGCGGTCGACAATAATCCGCCCAAGAATGGCCCCAATACCAGACCGGTGCCGAAAGCGGCGCCGATCACTCCCATGCCACGTGCTCGCTCTGCAGGAGGCGTGAGATCCGCCATGATCGCGGATGCGACCGCGAAATTACCAGCCACCAAGCCTGCAAAAATCCGCGCCAGGTAGATTAGGTGAATTTGATCAGCAAGGGCTAAACCTGCGTAGGCCAAGGCTCCCCCAGTGGTGCAGACCATTAAGATTGGCTTACGCCCATAACGATCCGACATGCGGCCCCACCAAGGACCTACCACGCCTGCGCAGAGCGAATAGCTGGCAATGATGAGGGCGATATCGAAGTCGGATGCGCCAAGCTGTGGTGAGATAAAGGGCAGGATTGGGATAACAATGCCGAAGCCCACCATGTCCAGGAGCACGACGGCAAACAGCAGACCCCCGCTTCCCCGGACCACATTGTCACTCATTGAGCTGTCTTAACCCTGCCAGCGTTTTACTCCATCACCGTGAAAACCAAAAAGGTCCAGCGCGCGACCCACGCTCTGATTAACTAAGCCATCGACACTATCAATACCGGTATAAAAGGCAGGCACTGGTGGCGCGATAATCGCTCCCATTTCGGAAAGAGCGGTCATCGTACGTAGATGGCCTGTATGCAGGGGCGTCTCTCGTACCATCAGTACCAGACGACGACGTTCTTTCAGGACCACATCCGCGGCTCGGGTGAGCAGACTGGAGGTCACACCGGTTGCTATCTCCGACATAGTACGCACAGAACAAGGCGCTATCAGCATACCCGCGGTGAGGAATGAGCCGCTGGCGATCGTCGCTCCAATGTTTTTGATGGGGTGGACTTCATCTGCAAGCGCTTTGATCTCGGAAACGCTCATGGGTAGCTCGTGGTGGACGGTCAATTCCGCAGACTTACTCATGACCAGATGAGTCTCTACCCCTGCGGCCTTTAGTTGCTCAAGCGCTCGTACACCCATGACAACGCCCGAGGCTCCGCTGATCCCTATGATAATTCGCTGCATTTCAACCACTCCAGAAGCTGGGCGCACTCTAGCAGTCTGAGACGAGTGCTCCCACCTGCGGCTCTCTGCACTCTTGACATATGTCAATTTTAGTTAACACTTTATGTGTAAGAATATATTACTATTGCCTGTTCCTAATAAGGCTTTGCGAAAAAGTCGTCGGCCACTAGCCGTGGGTATCGAGGATGCTCGGGAATGGGCTGTATTTATTGAAGTACGCAGAGAAGTACGCATAAAAGTGGGGGTAGTCCATGGGCTGGTTAACCCGTGAAACCGAGAGTGCGCCGTGCGAAGTTGAAGTCAGCCATCGCTTTGACAGCTTGCATGCGCACGTAAAATTCCTCAACGGCGCAATCGTACATCCCGGCGACGAGGTGCTCGTTCACGGGGCGCCGGTTATGGCGCCCTACGGCGAGGTCGTGACGGAAGATCGTGTTGCGACCATCACCCGGGCGAGTGCGGTGGAGCGATTTTGGACACGACTCACGGGCGATCTTGAGTTCATGGAGCTCTGTGAGTTTTCCTTCTCAGAGGAAGTCAGCGTATGAATGCACCAGCTAAGCACTCGGCCGACGCGGTGACGGTTGAAGAAGCACTCAA
>JBCCQO010000389.1:0-3130 GCA_039024595.1 Pseudomonadota bacterium
CACCTCCTGACGAAAACCCCTGGCGGTGACGCCCGCGTAGCTAAATACGGAAACACCGGAAATATTCCGATAGATGTCTTGCGCATCTCGTGCGCCCTGATCCTGAATAAGCTGCGCATTGATACTAGTGATCAACTGGGAGGAGTCGAGCGGTGCAGAGACTAGCTTACCCGTATCGGTTTCACCGACCCGATAGAGTGTCTGCGCACGGGCTCGAACGATGATTTCCTCTAGCGCTGAGTCGTCAGCACCAGGAGTTTGTGCAAAGGCGCTGGTCGCTTGCGTAATAATTCCGGCGACGCAAACAGAAATAGTAAGACGCTGAAACAACATGGAATCGATCCGGGCGAATTTGAGAACCGCCGGATTATAAGGTAATAACAATCATTCGCAATTGATAATTGGGTGCGAAAGTACCGAGCGAAAGTTACGAAAAGCCTCCTCAACAGACTCAAAACAGACTTCGTTGCCGAGAGCCTCCGGTCTTACGACGCATACCCCGCTTTCGGCGAGACCCATGGCGCTCAAATACGCGTGCTGACTCACCCTGCAGCTTAGCCGCGCGGCTCGCGCTCTGAATCTTGTCCCGCGCCTCACGATAGGCGGTGCTGTGGTCTACGATGGGTGCCGGGTAATCGGTTCCGATAAGGCAGCCCGCAAGCTTCTGGATCTCGATCGGCATTTTGTGTGGCTCAGCCATGTACTCGTTAGGTACGTTTTGTAGCTCGGGGAGCCAGCGACGTAAAAACACGCCCTCCGGATCATGGTCGATGACCTGTTTAATCGGCGAGTAAATCCGCTTTGCCGCAATTCCCGTCGTCCCGGCCTGCATTTGGATCTGCGAGTAGTGAATACCCGGTTCGTAATCGAGGAACATCCGGGCGAGATGCAGTGCGGGCTCGCGCCAATGAAGCCAGAGGTGCTGGGTTGCGAAAGACACCAACATCGCCCGCATTCTAAAGTTGATCCAGCCAGTCGCAATGAGCGCCCGCATACAAGCATCGATCATTGGATAGCCGGTTTGTCCACGGGCCCAGGCTTCGTAGTACTCGCGGTTGATAGCTTCGTCCCGCAAGCCATCAAAAGCCCTATTCATATTTTCAAACTCGATGCGCGGTTCATCCTCAAGCTTTTGCATAAAGTGGCAGTGCCAAGCAAGACGCTCAGTGAACATGGTCAGCGCTTTCGCTTGAAAATCGCCGTTGCCACGCTGCTTTTGTCGCTCTTTTTTTCGCAGAGCCGTTCGTTGATACACCGTTCGCATCGAGACGTTGCCGTAGGTCAGGTAGGGACTCAAACGACTGCAGGCATCCCAGGCGGTCACCGGAGAAGACAAACCCCCGATGTAGCCGTTGGAACGTGTCTTCAGGAAGCTGGCAAGCACGCGATGAGCCTCTTGTTCACCACCGTGCTGGTGTTCAATGAGCCCATCGTCAGCAAGGTTGAAGTGCTCGGGTGCAAGGATGCCAACGCTGTCGAGATCGGCAGAGCCGTCCTCTAGTCCACGCGGTGCGGGCACCAACGGAGAAACCACAAAGGACTGCCACTGTTTCGCCCACCCGTCACGACTTTCTAAGCGACGAGCTACACCCTGCTGACGATACTCAACCACCTCCACACCTTGAGCCTTCGCCCAGGCGAGGACACGCTTATCTCGCGCAAAGCTCACCCCGTTAGTGGTTTCCTGATGCGCGCGAATGCGCTGAAAGCCGGTAGCTTGATGTAGACTGCTGAGTACTTCGACTGCTTCGCCGCAGCGAAGTACCAAGCGGGATCCAATCGCCCGGAGAGACTCGTCAAGCGCAGCCAGCGATTCGTTAATGAACACAAGATGGCGACGAGAGAAATCTTCCGCGCTCAAAAGCTCCGGTTCGTAGATGTACAGACACAGAACCGGACCACGTTTCGCCGCCGCGATCAGCGGTGAATGATCGGCAATGCGTAAATCGCGCTTGAACCACACTAACTCCGGACTCACGTATCTACGCCTTGGCAGCTTGAGCAATAGTAGGTAGAACGAGCCGCCTCACCCTGGCGTCGCATTTCAATAAGCGTCGTACACTCGAGGCATTGGATGCCGCGCCTCCGGTAGACCCAAAGCCGATCACCTAAGGTGGAGCCGCGAAATTTACGTCGCAAGCCCTCTAAATTGCGACGCATGTGCTGGCGAGAACTGCGCAGACAAGAACGTAAGGTTTCGTCGTCTAGGGCCTCAACAGGATCAAACGGATTCAAACGCTGCATGAAGAGAATCTCTGATTTGTAGACATTTCCGATACCCGCAACCAGCTGCTGATTCATCAGCGCTTCACCAAGCGGCGTTTTGTTGTGACTGCGCAGGCGTCGCATCGCCTCCTCTTCGTCAAACTGCTCCGCTAACAGGTCAGGACCCAAACTGGCGACAAAAGGATTTCTACGCACACGCGACGAACGATCAAGCTCAATGAGCTTAGGACTAAAACACACCAGGTCGTGCGTATCGAAACGCAGTGCCAGGGCCGCCCGATGCGCAGGCTTACGCCATCGCTCGCCGCGAGGATAGATATGCCAGGAGCCGGTCATGCCCAAGTGCGAGTGAACAGTCAGTTGATTGGCAAAATCCAAAAGTAGGTGTTTGCCACGCGCTTCGGAGTTCTCAAGGGTTTGACCCGCAAGCTCGGCGGCACGAGCCAATTCCTGGCGAGCGCGCGCATCCACAACCTGCTTACCGCAGATTTGCGTGCTGATTTGATGCGCTACGCGATGGAGCGTGTCACCTTCGGGCATGGAATTGTCGCTGTAGGGTTTTCGTCCCTAATCATAGTAGTGTCGAAGCGAGTACGGCCACGACCAAAATATTTAAGTCTCAAACGGCCTGGCGACTACTAGTCGCGGCTTTTATTTAACGGTAGCATCAGAGAAGGTAGAGAAGGCGGTAAAAAGAAAAACACCCCACGATGCAAAGAGCGATGGCTGGGGTGGTAAAAGGTCAAAAAAATAGAGGAAGAGCCCGATGAAGAAAAAGTTAACCGCGAGCTTACCGCTTGCCGTCTTGATTCCGCTGTTTGGTGTTTCAGGACAAGTGTGGGCGATTTCGGAGTCTTTTTCTATTGAAAATGATGGAGTGACCGATGGTGGCGATGACCAGTTC
>JBCCQO010000390.1:0-3119 GCA_039024595.1 Pseudomonadota bacterium
GCAAAAATCTTCCAACTGATCCAGGGCCCTCTGGTGGCCGTGGTCCTCGGTATTGTCTACTTCCTAATCACCCGTGGTAGCGATGGATTGGGTATCGCGCCGGAGCATCTGGTGGCCGTACCCATCACCAGCAACGTGACCGAACTTCTTGTTTTTCCTAATTTTTCCGCGCTGGGTCAGACGAGCGTGTGGATTATGGCGGTGACTATTGCGGTCGTCGCCAGTCTAGAAACGCTACTGTGCGTCGAAGCGACTGATAAGCTGGATGAACAAAAGAGGGTTACACCAACCAATCGGGAACTGCTGGCCCAAGGTACGGGAAATGTACTCTCGGGAATGATTGGCGGGCTTCCAGTGACGCAGGTTATTGTTCGTAGTTCGGCAAATATCCAGTCCGGGGCGGCGACGAAGCTATCCGCCATACTGCATGGCGTCTTATTGCTTGTCTTCGTACTTGTCGTTCCTGGCTTGCTCAACATGATTCCGCTGTCCGTATTGGCCGCAATTTTGTTTGTGGTGGGTTACAAGCTTGCTAAGCCCAGTCTGTTCAAACAAATGTACTCGCTCGGCTGGACTCAGTTCGTACCTTTTATCGTGACGGTACTGGGGATCGTTTTTACCGATCTTCTATTGGGCATTTTCATGGGCCTGGTTGTGAGCGTCGTGGTCATCCTGCACGAGAGCTTTAAGAACTCCCATTTCTTGCACCGGGAGGAAGAAAACGGCGAGATCAAGATGACGTTGGCGGAAGAAGTTACCTTCTTCAACAAGGCGGCTATTCTGCTTGAGCTTGATGATCTTGAACCGGGTTCATCGGTGATCTTAGACGTACGCAGTACGCGCTTTCTCGATCAGGATGTGGTCGAGATACTGGACGATTTCGCGGAGAAGGCTCGTCAGCGAGATATCAGTATAAAGGTGGTGGCAGACGGGCATACGGCTGAAAACCCTGAGAGCTATCGAGAGTTTTTTCGCCTCGCCTGGTAGATCGAATGGGCTTATTCGTCAACGCCCCGTTGAGAACTTGAGGGTGTCGCGGGTGCGAAAAAAACACTCCCGGGAGTCGTCGCTTTTACCCTTAATTGGGCCAAAAATCGGCCCAACAAAGAGCCAAGCGAGTAGCTGGCACCAAGCTGACTTTACACTCCTGCCGTTTGTGCCAAAGGAGGAGGGCTTCCCGAGTGGCTAGTGGCGGTAAAATCCTAGTCTATGCGGAAGTAGATGACGGTTCCTCTTTACAGCAGGTGGTCGATTACGCGCTCGACTCGGGTTCGACGATTACCGTTTGCGAGGTGGTACCCGCTCCACCGCGCAACTCCGATTCTCAGGGCGTAATCGATCGCGTGTACGAATGCCGTTGGGCACTCGCGTTTCAGCGCTTACGGCAGATTTGTGATCGTTTTTCCGAGCACATGGAGATTGATTACGGCGTTTTTTCCGGCGAGCCATTTATCGCGATCACCGAACAGGTGCAAGAACAGGGTTTTGACCTAGTAGCACACATCAGCTCCTTCTCTGCGGACGACGCTCCATTTGCTACGCTGAATGCAACCGGTATGCATCTGATGCGTAAGTGCCCCTGCGCGGTTTGGGCGATTCGCGCTGGGACGAACTCGACCAATAGCGATATCGTGGTCGCACTGGATCGAGATCGTGGCCCTCAAGCGGATCGCGCCGAACTCTTTGGCCAACGGATCATCAGTACTGCGCTCGAGCACGCCGGGGCCCGAGGTGGCTCACTCCACATTGTGCACGCTTGGGAGCCCTTCGGCTTGGAACTGTTAGATCATCCGTCCTTGGCCTTGAGTGCAGAAGAGCGAGAGTTTTACTGCTCACAGCAGCGGGTAGAGACCGAATCCTGGTTCTATGAGCTACTGTCTCAGTTTGCCAGCGAGGCACCGTCGCAAGCTGAGGGAGTGGAGCAAACATCTGCCACCCGCCAGTGGCTTGGCGAGAATAAGGTAGAAATTACTTCGAGCTTGCTGTTTGCGAAACCCCTAGCGGCTATTAAGAGCGTGCTTTTTGAAACTCAAGCGGGCTTGCTCGTGCTGGGTAATGTGGGCTCCTCATCCCATCCAGGTGTGCTGATAGGACCAACAACGGAGTCGCTTCTCGCCCAGTGCGCGGTGCCGACGTTAGCCCTGAAACCTGCGGATTATGTCTCGCCTTTGTCTCGCCCACCGATCAATTCTTAATCGCTCCATTGGCTGTATGCCAGCACCTGCTGGATTTCCGTAGGTGTTCATTCCGGCGCGAGTCAAGCAGGCTCGGCCGAGCGCTCGCTGATTCGGCCTTCGCAATGCAAAAACCTATAAATCAGGCATTTCTCAAGTCCTATTCATGCTAACGTTCGCGCCCGTTCGAGCTGCGATTTACGGGATAGAGGACACTATGTCAGCGGTACTTATCGATGGAAAAGCAAACGCGCTTGCGCTTCGCGGTGACGTCGCAAGCGAGGTTCGGCGGTTGGCCGATTATCACTCTCTGGTGCCAGGGTTAGCGGTCGTGCTGGTGGGAGAGGATCCCGCGAGTCAGGTATATGTGCGTAACAAAGGCCGCCAGACCGAAGAAGTAGGTATGCGCAGTATCGAACACCGGCTCGACGCGTCGACTAGCGAGCAGGAGCTACTGAACTTGGTCCACATGCTCAATACGGACGATAGTGTCGACGGTATCCTAGTTCAGCTGCCGCTACCTGATCACATTAACGCTCAGAAAGTCATCGAGGCAATCGACCCATCGAAAGATGTGGATGGGTTTCATCCGCTGAACAGTGGCGCGCTATTAAATGGTAGCGCTAAGGCGTTGGTTCCTTGCACACCGTTGGGTTGTTTATTGTTGCTGCGCAGCGTTTCTAGGTTGCAGCTTGAAGGTAGTCACGCAGTCGTTCTTGGTCGCAGCAATATCGTCGGAAAGCCGGTTTCTCAATTGTTGCTGAAAGAAAACTGCACCGTTACGACGGCTCATTCGAGAACCCGCGATCTGCCGGCGATGTGTCGCCAAGCGGATATTTTGATTGCCGCGGTCGGTCGAGCGGAGATGGTGAGGGGAGACTGGATTAAGCCCGGTGCAACGGTGATTGACGTCGGCATAAATCGTGTAGAAACCGCTAGCGGGGA
>JBCCQO010000391.1:0-3097 GCA_039024595.1 Pseudomonadota bacterium
AAGCCGAAGTACTCCACGGGAACACCCAGCATGTTGATAAAGATGAAGCCGGAAGACGCGAGGTAGGCCATCATCCCTGAGTAAGCCAGCGCGCTGCCCGTCGCTACCCCAAGATACGAACGGTTGCTGAGTAGCTTCCCGTAATTACGCACAATATTAATCGGTCGCAAGCTCTGCGCGATTGGCAGTGTTTCCACGAGCTTGGAACGGATGATCCATAAAACCAGCACGCCATAGGCCGCCAAAAACAGGAAAATGCTCGGCCATGGCGCGTAGTTCAGCATTACCCCTCCCAGTCCCGGAGCGACTGCAGGGGCCAAGGCCATAATCATCGCTATCAGCGATAAGGCCTTAGCCGCATCTTTAGGCCCGAACAAATCCCGAGTCATCGCGCGGCCGAGTGTAGGACCGACACAAGCGCCAACACCCTGGGCGAAACGACAGACCATCAGCGATTCAATGCTCTCAGCAAGCGCGCAACCAAGAGAGGCGACGAAAAACAAACCGGTGCCGATGCTAAGCACAGGAATTCTGCCAAAGCGATCGGCCAGCGGCCCACAGATCAGGTGGAACATGGCGAAACCGGTCAAAAATGCGCTCATCGTTAAATGCACACTAGAGACACTCGTCGCCAACGCCCGCTGAATCGCTGGCATTGCCGGAACATACATATCAATACTCAGCGGACCCATCGCCACCAAGACCGCCAGATAAACCAGCAGTGCTCGATGCTCTGTTAAGTTCGGTTTGCTGTGAAGGTTGGCCATCAACGTTTCGCTGTACTTGGTGGGGTCGTATCGAGATCTATTCTTTTTCAGCTGCCTTGCGCCCGTCGGCTTGGGCTTTGGTAACCGTCGCCCTGCGGTTACAGTAACCAGATGCCTTTATACCTACGTTGGTCTTTGTTGGTTCTCGGTCTGGTGCTTTTGTTCGCGGCCTTTTTCATGCCAGAGCGCCCCAAAACACAAGGTCTTGATGAGCTTGTGAGCAGTCCCAAGACGCAGCGTCAGCTTGCGTCCGGACCCGTTAGAGGTGCAGTCGCGCCAAACGGTGCTTTGCTCTGGCTAGGTATTCCCTATGCGGCTTCGACCGCGGGAGCCGAGCGATGGTCTCCCCCTCAAAAACCAAGGCCTTGGACGGAAACTCGCGAGGTGACTCGCTTCGGATCGATGTGCCCTCAACTGGCTAGCGCGCTTACCGGTGACGATACCCCGGGCCGCGTGCTCGGCAGCGAAGACTGCCTGTTTTTGAACGTATTTGCACCCAGCGGATCGCAAGTCTCGTCGGAGCTGCCGGTAATGGTGTTTATCCACGGGGGCGGGAACACGATCGGGAACGCTGCCGCTTACGACGCCTCCCGCTTCGCGCAGGAGCAAGGGGTCATCATCGTAACCTTAAACTATCGCCTGGGGATTCTTGGATGGTTCAGCAATCGTATCCTGCGTGAGCAGGCGAAAAGCGCGGCCGGTGCTTCTGGGAATCTAGCGCTGCTGGACATGATCGAAGCTCTGCACTGGGTTAGAGCCAACATCTCGCAGTTTGGTGGTAGTCCAAAAAGAGTGACCTTATTCGGTGAGTCCGCGGGCGGTCGGAATATCTATGGTTTGCTCGCCTCGCCATTAGCCAAGAGCTTGTTCCATGGCGCCATAGTACAAAGTGGCTTTCCCGGTACCTTCACAATCGCCCGATCCGAAAACCCCGCATCGGGGCCTGAGCCGGGTCATCCCAACAGCTCTTACGAACTCCTCAAAGCTTGGTTGAGAAAGTCGCCGAACCAAGCGGAGGAGGAGCTGAACGCGTCAATTTCTCAGCTTTCTGGGGAAGAGCTATTAGCTTATTTGCGAGGCTTGGACCTCGAACAGTTGTTTCAGCCGCTGGCCGGCGAGAGCGGCATGTATAGACTGCCAGCGCTCTTTCGAGATGGCTATGTACTCCCAAGCGAGCCGCTGCCAGAGGTTTTTGCACGTCCCGGTGCATGGAACGAAGTCCCCCTACTGCTGGGTAGCAACCGCGATGAGCAAAAGCTTTTTATGGCTTTGTCGGATCGGTTCACGCGCCAGCGCTTCAGTTTGTTTTCCCAACCACGAGACGTAGAAATCTACGATCGTGTTGCAAAGCACCACAGCGACGCTTGGAAAGCGGTCGGTGTCGACCTAGTGCTGAACGCTATCGCGCAGAGCGGAAGCGCCATTGAGACCTATGCCTACCGTTTTGATTGGGATGAAATGCGTTCGACCTGGTACCTCGATCTTCCGCAGATCTTGGGTGCGGCTCATGCCCTAGAACTCGACTTTTTGTTCGAACCGATATTCTCCGTCAAGATTCCTGGAGCGTTCAATAAAGCGAACCGAACGTCTCGAGAGGGCCTTGGCCGTGCTATGCGAGACTACTGGTCGGGCTTTGCCTACAGCGGTGATCCCGGTGCAGGGCGAAGCGGCACACAGCCGAATTGGCCCACCTGGGACCGGTCCACGAAGTTGCTGATGAAACTCGATAACCCGGAAACGCCTGGTCTGCGTGCGGAATCGGTGTACTTGCCGATTGGCGACGTAAAGGCAGAGCTAGCGGCGGAAGGCTATCTGCCGCCGCGTTTGAAGTGCGCGTTATACGTCGATCTGTTTCTCGATAATAACGGTTTAAGTGAGCTGTTTGACGCAGAGGAGTATCGAGATTTAGCTTGCGCGCCCTTTCCTTCCTGGTCTCTCGCCGGAGAGTCGCGCTAGCGCATCATCCCTAACATTCCTAGCGATGTGAGCTTCTGCCAGAAACCTTTGGTTCAATCGCTCTCGCCCAGTACGTGCTGCAGTGGCAGGTTTGTCTTCTGGATTACGCGCCGCAGCACAAAACTCGAATGGACGTCGGTTACGCCCGCTATTCGAGTGAGCCGACCCAATAGAAAGCGCTCGTAATAGGACATATCCGGAACGACTGCCTGGATCAGGTAGTCGGAATTCTGCCCCGTGACCACACTGCACTCCATCACTTCCGGGTACTGACTCACTTCCTCTTCGAAGGCTTCAAAACGATCTGGCGTGTGCCGATCCATATTGACGTGAATAAAGGCTGTCAGTGAGAGACCAAGGCGTTGTTGGTCCAA
>JBCCQO010000392.1:0-3000 GCA_039024595.1 Pseudomonadota bacterium
GTGGCAGGCCTTGTTCAGTCCCGTAGGTGAAGATGGTTATCCGGCACCCTTGTGGGATCCCGTTACGGGGCTGATCGATCACGACATCGCAAACTACTGGCGCGAACATTGGGATCTTAGCCACATCCTTGAACGCGACTGGCCCGAGCTTGGTCCCAAGCTCTCTGGCAAGCTCCATTTTGCCGTTGGACGACGCGATAATTACTATCTCGAGCAGGCGGTGTATCTACTCGAGGAACGCATGGCAGGGCTTACCAATCCGGTCCCTGCGGCAACCTTTCAGTACGGAATCAATGGGCGACATTCCTGGATCGGACACAGTACGGAAGACCCAACGAAGCAACTGCGTTACCGGGAGTTTATCGACGTGGTGGCCGACTATATAAGGGCACGCGCACCTAACGATGCTGATCTTAGCGGCTGGAGTTATTGATCTAGGGCCAGCTAAAACGTGAGTTCACGCAAACTTTAGGGTGGCTGGTAAGCTTTACCGAGGCAGAGCGTTTTCTAGGCGGATTGAGCCATGGCAGAACCATGACAGAACCATGGATGGGACATCCAAAACTCGTTGCTTGGTTTGATGACCTCGAAGATGCGGTCACGACCGCCTTTGCACTCACGGACGAGCAGCGTGCCTCAGTGAAGGCGCTAAAAGCCCCGCGTGCAGCCACCTGGGTGATGATGGCAGTGAGTCCAGAAGCGCGCGATGTTCTCAGAACTCGCCTGCGAGATGTCCAGTCCAGTACTCCCCTACCAGTCGCTAGCGACTGCAAAGTGTTACTTGCGCAGGGAGAGTTTAGAGCTCAAACAGATCGTTTTGATCAGGAAAACGGCTTCGGTTCTGTCGATGTAGAGTATATAGAGGAGGGCAGCGCAGAGGCTATTCGACGGGAGCTGCTAGCTGATTCGGACGAATATGCAGCATCAAGTGACACCGGGTGGTTTTACTCCTGCTCCGATCAAGATTCGGAAGACGACATCATCTGGAATGGCGATGACCAGGGTGAGCTTGAATAACGACTTGCCGAACGGGGATCTTCTTCTCCAGCAATGGCCCTAAGCCATGCAGTTTCTAACGACGGATTTCGCCGTCGCCCCGAGTTTTGCTAGGCTCTAGCGCGAAGTCGGATTTTTTTGGGACGTTGAGTCATGCTAAGAATTATTACTGCTCTTGTTGCCGGTCTCACCCTCGCGACGGTTGCGCATGCACAAGGACCTACGGCCATCGTTATCCACGGAGGCGCGGGGACTATTTTGCGACAAAACCTCACGGCGGAAGTCGAAGCGGCCTATCGGTCGAAGCTTTCCGAAGCAGCAAAGGCGGGGTATGAGGTATTAACTGGGGGAGGCAGTAGTCGCGATGCTGTTATCGCAGCGATCACCATTATGGAAGACTCAGCGCTGTTCAACGCAGGTCATGGCGCGGTGTTCACTCATGCAGGTCGCGTGGAGCTCGATGCATCGATCATGGATGGCAGCGATCTCAACGCCGGTGCGATTGCCAGCGTAACGCGCGTTCGCAATCCGATACGACTGGCCGAACGAGTGCTGACAGACTCTCCCCACGTCATGTTGGTCGGCGAGGGTGCAGAGGTTTTTGCAGCCGCTCAGAATCTTGAGCTGGTAGACAACGCTTACTTTCATACGGAACGACGCCGGTCAGCTTTGCAGCGAGCTATTGAGCAGGAGCGTGAAGCATTGTCCGAAGATGCAAGCGATACGCCGATTCTTGTCGATGATAAGCGTGGAACCGTCGGGGCGGTTGCTCTGGATCAGGAGGGAAATATCTCAGCGGGAACCTCTACTGGAGGTATGACCAATAAACGCTTCGGGCGGGTCGGTGATTCCCCAATCATTGGAGCAGGAACCTACGCGGATAATCGCGCCTGTGGAATTTCAGCGACCGGGCACGGTGAGTACTTTATTCGCGCTGCGGTTGCCCACGACATCTGTGCTCGTGTGCTCTATAAGGGGGTCGACTTGCAAACCGCCGCTGATGAGGTGGTGCTAGATCGCCTGGTCGCCATGGGTGCGGATGGCGGCGTTATTGGTTTGGCGCCGGACGGCAGCGTCGTCTATTCCTTCAACTCTGCGGGTATGTACCGCGCAGCGATTGACGCATCCGGTACCTTATTTACGGGTATTTACGCAAAGGAGTAATGCTCGGCGCTTAGCCGAGCGACATTAAAAGCTAAAGCAACTTAGTCGTGTGGCCTAGGGACCTTAGTACTCGCTTACTTCGCGCCCCTTAACTTAGCCACTGCCGCTAAAAGTAGGCTTACGAGCACTAAGACAACCGCAAGCGCAAAGAGACCAAACTTCGCCGGCGTCAGCACCTCTTTGAGGCTGACGAGAGCGGTATTACCCGTCAACGCAAATACCTGCACCAGATTCTCTGCGAAATCGACCACCATGACCGCCATCGGCGAGACGATAAACCAGCTGCGGCGTGATCCGGCAAAGCGCCATATGAGACCCAACAGCAAGCCGCCATAGGCGAGTGGATAAACCGAATCGATCAGAAGCGTCGCAAGTAGGTGTATGCGCTTTTGCTCCGCACTCATTTCGTTAACCCGCGCAAGTGTTTCTGCGCCCGTAACGAGCGTGTCGAGCAGCACACCTCCTACAGCCGGTGTGACAAAGCTGAACGAGAAACCGATGGCTAGCATCGCGAAGAATAAGGTGATCAGCACCCAGCCTTTAGAAAGAAAATTTAACACCTAAGACTTCTTTACCTCCCTACTGCTTTTTGGGGCCGCCTATCATTTCGATCGTGTCCAACAGAGTCTCCAATTCACTGGGCAACATGTTTTTTATTTTATCCATCGAGACTTGCTGCGCTTCTTCGGTGGATACGCCCATGTACTTCCAATAGTAATCGATCGCTTCTTTGTTAGCTTCAATCCGGCTTGCGTTCGCCGACGGCTGTTCCGTACGGCATATCTTGAAGTCTTCCTGACAGGATCTGAGACAGCTATCTCCACGGTTCTTCGAAGACCA
>JBCCQO010000393.1:0-2942 GCA_039024595.1 Pseudomonadota bacterium
ATGGTGCCTACCCAACACCACTACCCCGACTCGTTAATGGCTCTCAAGTTAGGTGTAGAGACAAACGCAGCCTGCCCAAGCTCGGCGCCTAGACGTCTAACCAGATCAAAATGAAACAGTCCCTCGCGATCGTGTTTTTTATCTTCGTCTTAGGCGGCGTGCCGCTGATTATCCTCGCGATAGTCACCGTGTCCGGTGCTGATGAGTTCGAAGTGACTGTCGATGTGCTCTACGTGAAGCAGATTTGCGTCGCAGAAAACTGCGTGCATCAAGTCACATTCAAAGCGCGCGACCGTGAGCGTGAACTGGTGGTTCCTGCGGCGATGGGGCTGGTAGCGGGTGATACCTTGACGCTGGTTCAGACTTGCAGAGGGATTCGCCGCTGTTTCTATGCCCTTCCGGAATCCCCGATAGATCCATAACTGCAGTTTTGGCAAAGCTAGTGTTTGGCCAGGCTAGTAACAAGCCAGTAAAAGGCGGGTATAGCAGGTCGGCACAAAAGCCGTGCTTTTGCATCAAGCTCGCAGTAAGACAGCCATGCCGTTGCTTACCGCGAGCTTATCCCCAATCGCTACGCGTTAGCGCTTACGCGGGTGCAAGATAACCTTCATCTCTTCGTAGCCTTTTACGAACACGCTCAAGCTGCGAGTCGGTTCGCTGACCACTTCGATTCGTTCGAAACGGTCAAGCAATTCGTTCCACAAGATTTTGAGTTGTAACTCGGCGAGCCGATTGCCCATGCAGCGGTGGATTCCGAATCCAAAAGACAGGTGCTTTCGCAGATCTTTACGAAAGATGTCGTAATCGTTGGCGTTTTCAAAGACGCTCTCATCGCGATTGCCAGACACGTACCACATAATGACTTTTTCGCCGGCCTTGATGGTTTTGCCGCCGAGCTCCGTGTCCACTTTAGCCGTCCGTCGCATGTGCGCAAGAGGCGTTTGCCAGCGAATGGTCTCAGATACCATTTGCGTAATGAGTTTCCGGTTCTCATGGATCTCATTGTAGGTATTTGGTTGCTGATCCAAGCAGAAGACGCTCGCGGTCATGGTGCTGCGCGTGGTGTCGTTGCCGCCGACGATTAACAAAAGCAGGTTGCCGAGGTACTCCATCGGCTCCATGTCTTTTGTGTTTTCTCCATAGACCAGCCGAGAAATGAAATCATTGGCGGGCGGCTCCTTGGCACGCTCATTCCATAACCCAATAAAGTACTGCAGGCATTCCATCATGCCTTCACGCCACTCTTCGTCGGTCTCGACCATGCCCTGACCCGGGATCGTGGTCGTCAGGTCTGACCACCAGGTGAGCTTGCTGCGCTCTTCAAAGGGGAAGTCAAACAGGGTCGCGAGCATGCGCGTGGTCAGCTCCACCGAAACGGACTTCACCCAGTCGATGGGCTCGCCCACCGGTAGGTGGTCCAGCACGTCTCGGGTGCGCTCTTCGATGATGGGTTTAAACTCTTGAAGCGCCTTGGGGCCCACCGTGGGAGCCACGGTCTGACGCTGCACATCGTGCTTAGGCGGGTCCATTGCGATGAACATCGGCAGGCGAAAATCATCGAACTCATCTTGAATGACAATCGTCGGCTCAGAGGAGTAGATATCGTGCGAGGTGTCTACCTCCATGATCTCTGCGTGGCTGGTTACAGACCAGTAGGGTCCCATGGTGCTATCAGCACAGTAGTGAACGGGTTCTTCTTCCCGCAGCCGCTTAAACCACTCCCAATGCTCATTTGCCTGAAAGATGCATGGATTGGCTACATCGAGCTTATCGAGGGGGATCGAATAAGGATCGACGCCCACGAAGTCCCAGTAATGATCCGACAGGGAACGATCTCTCGGTTCCGCTGCGGTGTTGTCCGTCGCTGCCTCGGTTGCTTGTGCGGGTTGTTCCTCGGCGATGGCTGAGTTGTCGGTTGTCGCTGATTGCGTGGCTGCGTTCGTCGCTGGGGCGTTCATAAATGCCTCTTGGTATTGTTGATGCGCACGATAAGTTTATGAAAACTAAGCCTTTACCACTAGCCAGGCGGATTCGGCCAAAAATGACTCTTTTGGCTGGAGATGACCTGCCACGCATGACAGACTGTCTGGCTACCGAAGAGCAAATTTGCATCCTTCAAGCACTCAACGAGTACACGGAATCAGCATGGAACCAGCGGAACCTCGCGCTACAACGGAACTCTGGCGGGCCTTAGCGCAGCGCTACGAAGCACTCGAAAACACCACCATCGCGGAGTTGTTCACCGCTGATGCGAAACGCGGCCACACCATGTGCGCAGAAGCCGCCGGGCTGCGCTTGGACTACTCGAAGAATCGCGTCGATGAGGCGGCGCTGGCGGAACTCTTTGAACTCGCGCATAGCGTGGACCTCCCCGCCGCAATAGAAGCGATGTTCGCTGGTGAGAAGATAAACACGACGGAAAATCGCGCGGTGCTGCATGTTGCGCTCCGTGATCAATCCGGGAATGCGATTTTTGTTGACGGAGAGGATGCGTGCGCGCTGGCGCAAGCGGAGCGTGAGCGAACGCTGGCCTTTGCCGAAGACGTGATTCAGGGCGAGCACCGAGGCTATACCGGCGAGCTGATCGACACGGTCGTCAACATCGGTATTGGTGGATCGGATTTGGGGCCAAGGATGGCGGCCCTGGCACTTGAACCTTACTGGCTGAAGGGGAGACGGTGTCACTTTGTCTCGAACGTAGACGGTCAAGAGTTACAGGACGTACTCGAACGCATCGATCACAAAAAGACGCTGTTCTTGATCGCCTCCAAAACCTTTACCACGCAAGAAACCATGACCAATGCGCACAGCGCTCGTCGCTGGTTCCTTGCGCAAGGCGCCGCGGAAGAAGCCATTCAGCAACACTTCGCTGCCTTGTCGACCAACCGGGATGCGGTGGCCGCTTTCGGCATTGGACGCGAGCAAACCTTTGGCTTTTGGGA
>JBCCQO010000394.1:0-2942 GCA_039024595.1 Pseudomonadota bacterium
ACTCCCTTAAGGCCGCCGTTGCGCAGGCGGCACTAGAACTGGTCGAACCGATGCTGGAAGCGGATTCGATCATTGGCATAGGAACAGGCAGCACGACCAACCTTTTCATCGCTGCGCTCGGTAGTATCGCTCATCGCTTTGACGGTGCGGTTGCGAGTTCGGAAGCAAGTGCAGAGAGACTCCGCAGCGCTGGCATCCCTGTCTTCGACCTCAACTCCGTCGATCGACTTGCCGTCTACGTAGATGGAGCTGATGAGTGCAACCAAGCCCTTGAGCTGATCAAGGGCGGGGGCGCGGCCTTAACGAGGGAGAAAATCGTCGCGGCCGTTGCCGATGAATTCGTCTGTATCGCCGATGAGAGCAAGAAGGTTGCGTTGCTGGGAGCGTTCCCTCTTCCCGTAGAGGTCATACCGATGGCGAGAAGCCATGTGGCCCGAGAACTTGTGAAGCTCGGCGGCGATCCGATTCTACGTGAAGGGGTGACGACCGATAATGGCAATCTGATTCTCGACGTGCACAATTTCGCTATTGCTCAACCGCTGGCAACAGAAGAAAAAATCAACAACATCACCGGCGTAGTAACCAATGGCCTATTCGCGCACCGTCCGGCGGACCGCCTATTGCTTGGTACACAGGAAGGAGTAGTAGAAATCAAACGTCCAGAATCTTTCCTGGATTCATGATTCCCAGTGGGTCCAGTGACTGCTTAAGAGCTGCCATCATGCGCAGCTCTTCTGGTTTGTGGGAGTAAGTAAGGTAGGGCTTCTTTAACAAGCCCACCCCATGCTCAGCAGACACGCTACCGCCGAACTTTTGCACCACAGAAAACACCGCCTGGCTGAGATCTCGGCAATGATGCGCAAAATCCGCTGAGCTCATAGAATCTGGTGCGAGTAAATTGAGGTGGATGTTGCCGTCACCGATGTGACCAAACCAGACGCTCTCGAAACCGGCGTAGTCCGTGTTGATTAATTCCTGAAGCTCGCCGAGGAGATCGGGCATCTGAGAAACCGTCGCTGAGATATCCTGTTTGTAGGGTCGCTTTACGGCAATGGTGGCTGAGATCTGTTCACGATAACGCCACAGCGCTTGCGCCTGCTTCTGTGTGCTTGCGACGATGCCGTCGGTTACCCAACCCGCCTTGGAGCAATGCTCAAAGCACGCCATCACGGTATCTTGAGCTTCTGCAGTGGGGCATTCCGCTTCTATCAGCGCATAGTATGGGCAGCTCTGCTTTAGCGGCTGAGGAAGCGCAAGATTGTCAATGACCCGCTGGAGACCGGAGTCAGAGAAAAACTCGAAGGCCTGTAAGCGGAGCTTTGTTTGAAAGGTGTCGAGTACCTTAAGGACCGCTAGAAGATCCGACGCACCCACAAGGAGTACGTTGGTGGGAGGCGGGGGTTCGCAGAGCCGCATTGTCGCCTCAACGATAATTCCTAAGGTCCCTTCGGAGCCAACGAAGAGGTGACGTAAATCGTAGCCCGCATTGTTCTTCGCCAGTCCACGATTTAGATGAAGAAGTTCGCCCTCCGCATTAACCACCTTTAGACCGGTGACCCACTCGCGCGTCATACCGTAGCGAATGACCCTGATACCACCTGCATTGGTGGCGATGTTGCCGCCGATTTGGGAAGAGCCGCTGGAGGCGAAGTCTACCGGGTAAAGCAAACCGTGACCGAGGGCAAATTCCTGCAGCGCGGCGGTAATCACGCCGGCGCCACAAACGACTGTTTTGTCGATCGGATTGAAAGCAGAGATTTCGTTGAGCTTGTCTAGGGACACGACCAGCTCACCTTCTCCCGCATCGGCGCCCCCCGAATACCCCGTCCGACCGCCTGAAGGGACGAGCGGAACTTCAAATTCCTTGGCCCAAGCGACAATTATCTGAACCGCTTCGACGCACTCAGGAAATGCAACCGCACAAGGTGATTGCTCGGTAGCATGAGACCAATCAGTGCCGTAGGCAGTGCGAGTCGCCGCATCAATCTTTAATTGACTCGGCTCTAAACGGTTAGAAAGTTCTTCAAGCGCTTTGCTGCTTATCTTATTCATTTGGCAAGTTTAGCGGCCAAAGCTAAGCACTAGGGGAAACCCGGTCCCGGATGTCGACGCCTGCCCGGCCAAAGATCTCAGTACTCATCAACCGCTTGAAGAAGTGTTGTTACCAGCTCCTGTTCTTCAAGACTGAGCTCGGGTCTCCACACTTCAAAGATGAGAACATAGCGATCGTGCGGCGAGTTGTTCCACGCCTCATGCTCGATAGTGTCGTCGAATAGCCAAACCTTTCCGAACTCCCAGGATCGTGTGTCATTACCGACGCGAAAGCCACAGCCCTCTGGAATGACTAAAGGCAAGTGACAAATGAAGCGCGTGTTAACCATGCCCGTATGAGGCGGAATCACGGCACCGGCTTTTAAACGAGAAAAGAGGACGTTTGGGCAGCGTTTTCCGGAAAATACCAGAGGCACTTTCTCTATTGCAGCCGTTGTCTTTGGACACTTGGCCTGGTTCTCGTCAACCGGCTCACCGTTTTCCCACAAATAGAAAGCGGACCAGGAGTCGTTGTCAGCCATACCATGCACATCGTAAACCGGCCGGTCTGAGCTTGCAGTCAGATAAGGCGCAAAACCTGAATCTCCCGCGATCACGGAAAGCAGTTCCTCACGAATGTCATCGGCGGCCGACTCAACTTCGGCAACCCAAGAAAACGCACTGGTATCACCAAATTCAACGAGTGGTAAGCCGGGAAAGAAAATGTGCTTCGGTTGTGGGTAGTACACCTGGCGCCGGTTGCACAGTATTTCCACGGCCTCGCGCATTCGGCTGGTGTTCCCGCTCGCAGCCAAAAGCGGCGCGGCGCGAGAACTTATATGGCGTTCAAACCGTTCGTTCAGCTCAGCCACTCGCGATTGCGCTCGCTCCAACTCTGCCTTCATCTCTAC
>JBCCQO010000395.1:0-2868 GCA_039024595.1 Pseudomonadota bacterium
GTGGGAGCAGGTTTTGGGCCAACAGCCTGGGCCGATGGGGTAGGGCGCTGGTTAAAATCTCTGTACTCGATAGACTGAGACCAACTGAACCGGGGAGCTTTGAGTTTGGCGGATTTTTATCAAAACGGAATCGTGACGACTTTGCACAACTTGGCGTCGCGTCCGGTCGAAGAACTGGAGGCTGAGCTACTCAGCTTTTCTGCTATTCGACCCATGGGACTGCTGTTGCCATCTCTGTATTCGGAGCTCGAGGGCCCGGCCTTACCTAAGATCGTCGAAAACCTGTCGCAGGTGCCCTACTTGGATCAGGTCGTTATTGGCCTCGATCGAGCTACCGAGGAGCAGTATCGCAAGGCGCTAGAGTTTTTCTCTGTACTGCCGCAACAACATCGGGTGCTTTGGAATGACGGTCCCAGGCTTCTCGCACTCGATGCGGAGCTTAAGGAGCTCGATCTGGCGCCTCGCGAACTGGGCAAGGGCCGCAATGTCTGGTACTGCATGGGATACATACTCGCCGCCAACACTGTTGAGTCTATTGCTCTACACGATTGCGACATCCTTACCTATGACCGGGCGATGCTCGCAAAACTTATCTACCCGGTTGCGAATCCGCGCTTCAATTACGAATTTTGCAAGGGCTATTATGCGCGAGTGGCCAACGGGAAAATAAACGGGCGCGTCAGTCGCCTATTGGTCACACCGTTGCTGCGCGCGCTCAAAAAGACCTGTGGCCCTTCTGAATACATCGACTACATGGACAGTTTTCGTTATCCGCTGGCCGGCGAGTTCTCTTTCCGTCGTGATGTGCTGACGGACCTGCGAATTCCCAGCGATTGGGGGCTGGAGATCGGTGTGCTCTCTGAGATGCATCGCAACTATGCCAACAATCGACTCTGTCAGGTGGATATCGCCGACAACTACGATCACAAGCACCAGAAGTTGTCTGCGAATGATGCTTCCGCCGGTCTTTCACGAATGTCTATCGATATCTGCAAGGCATTGTTTCGCAAACTTGCCACTAGAGGAGTCGTCATTAGCGCAGAGAGTTTCCGCTCCCTAAAAGCCAGCTACTACCGCATAGCGCTCGATTTTGTTGAGACTTATCACAATGACGCGCTCATGAACGGGCTTGATTACGATCTCCATGGAGAGGAGCACGCCGTCGAATTGTTCGCTGAGAACATCATGCGTGCAGGCGAGGCTTTCCTGGATCGCCCTATGGAGCGGCCGTTTATTCCCGGGTGGTCTCGCGTAGCAAGTGCTGTGCCTAATGTGCTCGAACGACTTAAGGACGCCGTTGAAGAGGATTATCGGGAGTATGGCCCAGCCCAATAGTCTGGAAGGCGATCGTGCGCCAGTTGTGCTGGCTCGCGTTCAACAGCATCTCGAGTTTATCTATGCGGATCTGCTCAGCGCCGCCGAGTGCGAGGAACTTGCTCGCAAGCTCGTAGCTGCCATGCGGCTTGATGGGGCATTCAGCCAGGCAAAGCCCTACCAGCAGTCTATTACTCAGCCGGACCCGGTCGGTTTCGAAAACCACTGGGACCAGAGAGATGCAATTATGATCTGCTATGGGGACAGCCTATTGAAGGAGGGAGAGACACCGCTCAAAACCCTTAAAGATTGGCTGGATCGTCACGCACGCGGGGTGCTCAAGGGCGTTCATCTTTTGCCTTTTTATCCCTGGAGTTCCGATGATGGCTTCGCCGTGATCGACTATCTGCAAGTGAACGACAAGCTCGGAAGCTGGCAGGACATCCTCGCTATCGGTGCAAAGTACGACTTGATGGCCGATCTCGTTATCAACCACTGTTCCGGCTCTAGTGAGTGGTTCCGCAATTTTCTCCAAGACGAAGAACCCGGTCGTGACTACTTTGTCACCGCATCCCCAGAAGACGACCTCTCCACCGTGGTTCGCCCACGAACGTCCGATCTCCTGCTGGCGGTTGATTCCGTAAAAGGGACGCAGCATGTCTGGTGTACCTTCAGCCACGACCAGCTCGACCTAAACTTTCGAAACCCCGAAGTGTTACTGCGGATGGTGGAGGTCGTGCGCCACTACCTAGACAATGGAGTTCGAATTTTTCGCTTGGACGCAGTCGCCTTTCTTTGGAAAGAGGTTGGGACTAACTGCCTGAATCTTCCTCAAACCCATGAGGTAGTTCGTTTGTTACGCACACTCGTGAGCGGAGCTCGCAGCGATGCGATGTTGATCACGGAAACCAATATCCCCAACCAGGAAAATCTGTCTTATTTTGGGAACGGGAACGAGGCGCACTGTGTCTACAACTTCTCTTTGCCGCCCCTGCTGTTAAACACACTTGTTTCGGGGAACTGTAGCTATCTAAAACAGTGGATGATGAGTATGCCCCCCGCTCAGATGGGTACGGCCTACTTTAACTTTGTTGCTTCCCACGACGGTATTGGCTTGAGACCTGCGGAAGGTTTGCTCACGGAGACTGAGCTGGCCACCTTAATCGAAACGATGAAGAGTTTTGGAGGCCATGTTTCTTTTCGTGCCTTGGACAGCGGCGTTGAAAAACCCTATGAGATCAATATTGCCCTTTTTGATGCGCTCCAGGGAACGACAAAGGGTGCCGATAGCCATGGTGTCGCACGCTTCGTGTGTGCGCACGCAATCATGTTAGGTCTGGAGGGAATCCCAGGAATTTATATTCACAGTCTTCTTGGCACTCGTAATGACTATGAACGCGTTGAGGAGAATGGCCACTCTCGATCAATCAATCGTCACCAATGGGACGTAGACGCGTTAGAAGCGCAGCTTAGCGATGAGTCATCGAGCCATGCGCAGGTGTTCTCCGCGATTATGTCGCTTCTTGAAACGCGCCAGCGACAGGCCGCTTTCCA
>JBCCQO010000396.1:0-2858 GCA_039024595.1 Pseudomonadota bacterium
CCGGCGAGCAGGCGGTTGAGCTCGGAGCTGAGCTCTTTACACGCTGATGCGCTGATCACGACTGGCCCCCCGCATAGCATGCACCTCATTGGCATGAAACTAGCCAGCAAGCGTTCGCTGCCGTGGATAGCAGATTTTCGAGATCCTTGGACAGGAATTCACTACTTCTCAAAGCTTCCCATCACGCGTATCGCTCGAGCGATACACAAGCGATTAGAGCGGCGCGTTGTTCGCGAAGCGAGCGCAGCCGTGACCGTATCGAAGACATGGGCCAGGGAGTTTTCCAAACTGTCTGATCGTTCGATAAAGGTGATACCCAACGGCTACGACCAAAGTGATTTTCCACCGGTGGCAAGCGAGGCAAACCCTTTGTGCATCCGTTACTTTGGCTCAATGGTGCCGACACGCAATCCTCAGGTACTGTGGAGAGCGTTGGCTGAGCTTAAGCGCAAACAGCATATTCTTGCACCAAGGGTGCGAGTAGAGTTGTACGGCTCAATTGATCGCAGTGTACTCGGCTCCGCCGCGAAGTTGGGTTTAGGTACTCAAGTGCTAGTAAAAGACTACATACCGAACGATGAAGCTCTCGACCTGATGGGTAAAAGTGATTTGCTACTGGTGACAATTAATCAAGGATTCGGAGCAGAGGGTATGATTCCGGGCAAGCTATATGAGTGCCTCGCCAGTAAGCGACCGGTGCTTCTCTTGGGTCCGGTCGATGGTGACGCGGCAATCCTTGTGCGAGAGTTCGAAGCCGGTTGGGTTGCTGATCACGAAGATTTGGACCGGGTGAAACAGAGTCTTGTTGAATGGTTAGCAGGCCGCCCCTCTAAGATACCTCAGGATCAGCAAATCGATGGAGAGGTCGGTGCTTTCCGTTTCACCAAAGGAATAGCGCGGCATGAGAAGCGCTTTCGGCGTTTTTCTCGTCGCGAGTTGGCTCGCAACTACTGCTCGTTGCTTGATGAGCTACAAGAAAATACCCTCAGCTAAGAATAAGAGAAAATTCAAGATGGAGCTTTTGGAGACTCGTCAGCGCAGCGTGAGCGACTTCGCCAGTTTTTTGCTTGGTCTAGGGGCGCTTGCCCTTGTCTTTGCGGTACTGATCTTAGGGCTCTACTTCTACGCATCCCTCGGAACGGGCGCCAAGACAATCGATCTGTCGGCGGCGCAGGGTGAGCCCGGCTTGAGCTCCGTAACGAAAAACTCTCTCTCCTTTAGACTCGATACTAGCGGTCAGGCGCGTATTGTTGTTCCGGTCGAGGTTCTTTCCATTGATCGTCTTACTTGGTTGACTTTCCAGGCAAGAACCGGCGATCCGACAATGCGTTTGAGTTTCTATCAGAAAGTCGCAGGTACCTCTGCAGTCATCCCCTTGGCTGCTGTGCAGCTTGAGGGTGAGACGCAGCGCGTTTTCCTTGGAAACTCTGCCCATTTTGGGCCTGGAATCGATGAACTTCATCTGACGGTTGAGGGCCGAGCCAGATCGCCGCTTACCTTGGCGAACGTGCGCTTGGAGCCCGCCAAACCTGCATTCATATTGGTGGAGCTTTCGAAAGCTCTCGGTCTTGCTGAAGGATGGTCCGGCTTTTCGATCAACGCCTTTGTAAGCCCCGCTACAAAGTACCTCCAGCCGCTAACTGCATTTTCTACAGCATTTATCGTCGGCGTGTTTATCTTGCTAGTGGTACCTATGGTGCTGCTGCTTCGTTTTTTCCCAGTGCTAAGCACAAGGTCCCTGAGCGCGGCGGCGGTCGCGTTCGTCCTGCTTTGGATGCTTCTTGACGCACACTGGGCCCGACAGCTCTGGTTCAACATGAGTAACGCGCGAAGCCTGTATGCGGGGAAAAATGAGGAAGAACGACTGCTTGCCAGCGAGCACGCCGTGTTTCATAAGCTGGCGGAAAGAGTCCGGCGAGAATTGCAGGAGTATCCGGATACTCGTGTATTCATCGCCGGCTCTAATGACTACGCGGGAATGCGCATCAATTATCATCTCTATCCGCTAAACGTCTATTGGCGGCGTCACCGCGAACTTCCCGATCCAGAAAACTTTCGAAGCGGCGACCACGTACTGGTGATGAATCCAACCAAGCATCGGTATGAGGATGATCGGATTGCCTACCCTGATGGTCGACAGTCGTCGAACGCGGAGGTCGTTTTCGTCTCCAAAAACGCCGCGCTACTGAGGCTGCAGTAATGGCCTTGCTTGTTTCTTCTCTGGTTCTATTGACTCCGCTCGGGGCTGGAGTCGTGTTAATGCTCATCGCTGTCAATAAATCGGTAAAACAGATCGATGCGTCGGTGCTGGGCTACGGAATCATTCTCGGCATGTTGTTGGCTACCGCTGTTCTTAGGGGAATGGGCGTGGCAAAACTCGCTTTAACAAGCTCTGGATTTCTTCTCGCTTCGTTTGTAATTCTCTTAGCTGTGGGAGCGTTCTACGTAACTGGTCTAACTCCGCAGACAAGCCATGCCGAACAAGAAAGTGGATCGAAAGACATCCCGCTAAATGCTTCTTTGTTTCCGAAGCTCGTGTTTCTTCTCATGGCTGCGCTGATTGCCGCACATATTCTGGTGCCAGCGGTTGAGGCAAGTTATCGCCCACTTTACCCTTGGGACGCAGCAATGCACTGGGCGACGAAATCGAAAGTCTGGTTCGAGACGCAGTCTCTAAAGCCCTTCGTGAGCAACAGTGATTGGTTGCGGCTCCCACCCGATGGGATCGCCTACACGGACCATCATGCAAAGTACCCCCCTACCATGCCGTTGCTCCAGGTTTGGATTTGTTTGGCGATCGGAGTATGGAACTCTTCAGCAATCGCGGCGCCTTGGCTCTTATTTCTTTTGGCTTTGTC
>JBCCQO010000397.1:0-2852 GCA_039024595.1 Pseudomonadota bacterium
ATAGGCTAAAAGCCCTCGCTCAAATTGGGTTATTTCGGGTGAGTCGCAAGTGAAACTGGCCATCATTCGCACCGTATCTCCCCTAAGATTCTCTACCGCCGCGTCGTTCAAAAAGTAGTCAAGTAATTGGGAGCTTGAGTTGTTTTCCACCGTGTTGAACAGAGCGTTAAACTGCTTGGAAAAAGACCTCTTTACCTTGTAGCTGTCGCTACTTGTCCAGCCTTCTAGCCTCCTTAATTCATAACCGCGACTGTCTCGTTCGACAAAATCCGTCTGTTTAGTAATTGTAAAAACGGGCGCTGTTTCATCGAAACAGTCGGCGTAGACCTCCTGATAATTGACGAGATAGGCGCCCATTACTGCGTAAAGCGCGGTGGGGTTTGCCGCTGACGCCTGCAGGTTCTGCGCACTTTCACCGGGCTTTTTACCCGCCAATGCATCGAGCAGCGGCCCATACTTGGCAGCCTGCGCCGCGGAGAAGAGAAGAAGGGGTTTGATTCCTGCGAGGTATTCCTGGTCGAGTTCGCGTAGTCGCGTAAAGTCGAGATTGTAAAGCGCGTCAAAGTATCTGCCGTGAGTAAATGCGGAAAACGGCTGGGTTTTCGCCAGCCTTTTTTCCAGAACTTCGGAAAGATCAGTGAGGGCGGTTACTTCGTTTCCAAGGAAGTACTGCTGTTCCAAGGCGAGAAGCTCGGGAGCGGTGGTCAGCCTTTGCGCTTGCTCGAGCAAATCATCGGCAAGACTTCGCTGTTCCTTTCGCCGGATTTTTTCTCGTTTCTTGTTCCCTCTGGAAAAGGCTTCGTAACTGGCAAAAGCTCCGTAACGCAACGCAAGTTCGCGTTCAAAGCTCACAATCCTCGCAAGACGGTTTAGGGACCGGTCGCCGGCCATGACCGTGTCGAAACGTCGTTGGATGTCTTCCGCGAAGGAATCCGCTCTCGAATTCAATACGGTAGAGATCCGCCTCACGGCTCTAGCGCAGGTATCTGGATTTGATGCCGCGCATGAGCTTGGACCCTGCTGTGCGATCCAAGCCGCTAGAAACGATGCTTCTTCTCCGGTTTGCGCCGTTAGTGCATAGACTTCACCGGCGGTGTCTAAATAGTAATTGAGGGCCTCGCCAACCCATTCCGAATCTATCTCATCACGTTTCACGGCCTCGCTACTAATCGCGAGCAACGCTGGGAAGTCTGCGCGGGATTGCTCGATACGACGCACCAACTCCAGTTCTTGCTCTGAGGCAACTAACGCAGAACTGAGCTCCGCTAGGTCTGCGCGAAGCGCGCGAAGTGCCTTGTGCCGAGTAAGCCCTAAGGCAGTGGGAGTTCCAAGCAAGGTGTTTAGGACTTCGCGATCATAGATTCTGTCCTGCATCAGCTGTTCATCGATCCATAAACGCCAACGATCGACTATTGGATAGCCCACAGAAGCAAGGAGCACGGTCTGATAGGCCTTAACATCGGCCAACGCTGAAGCCAGGCGAATCTGACGAACTCGGTCTGCGCGACTGTCCGCTGAGATACAGGAACCGACGAGAAGGGCGGACAAGTCTTTTAATCGCTGGCTCGTCAGTTCGAGTAAAGGACTACCAAAAACGTCCTTAAAGCTTGCTGCTTGAAGTGCCTCCACGCCCTTACCCGCATTCTCCGTTAGCCAAACCGTATATTTCTCCGGGCAGCTTGAGTTTCTGGCCGCTGGCTTTCCCTCGGCGAGCTTCTCCTGGGTGTCAAGGTGGCGGCTCATCTCGTTCCCTGCTTCGCTGCGAGCGAGGATCAGCTCACCGCAACTACGCCGCCGAGTTCCTAGCTGCTCGTAAACGGTGCCGAACGCCAAGGTGTCTTGTGCTGGATCTAGAACCAGCTCTATACCCAGATCACGCCCTTTACTTGCGGATGCGGAATCTTCCGTAATAGTCAGCAGGGATGTTCGCCGAGCTCCTGCTATCTGAGTTACGGAAGCATCGCGATTGAAGTGCTCGCCGTGAAAGGGCGTCGTCTTTTTCGAATCTCCCAACGCAGCTAATAGAGACACCCGAGCTCTAACACCGTTAATACTCGCCGTCATTGGGTACACGCCCGATGGACAGTACGCTAAACCGCTCCAGTCACCATCGAGGGATAGAACCCTTGTTGCCGTTCGAGCTGGCCGGGAAGCCTCATAATCCGCTAGAAAAGAGCGTCCGCGGTAGCGCTCTTCAAAGAGATCTGTTGGATCGTTAAGACTCAGATCCACAGCGTCGTCACAACCCAATACTGCTAGTAATGCAAGCAGATTTATGCAGAAGCTTGAGCGGCGCATATTCATTATTCACTGAGACGGCTACTGATAATAACAAGTGCTGGAGCGGGTAAGTTCGAAAACACCTGGGGCTGCTTGCCCCACCGGCGAGGCTGTGTCAGCGTAAGTTTGCGCGGTCGTAGACAGTCATAGCCGAGCTCAGATTAGGAATCTGCTACTTCGTAGCTGTCGCAATGCTCCCGCTTCTTTTTTTCCCCTTGTCAGGCTAAGTTAAGGGCTCTACTTCGGGGGAGATATCTTCATGGCCGGTACGGTCAGCGATCAAATTGCAGTGATGAGCCCACTGGTGGTACTGCATGGTGACGAAATGGCGCAGGTCGCCTTCGAGCGGATACTCGATCAATTTGTGAAATCGAGACTCACCATAGAGCTTATCGAGGTGGATCTGTCCGCGGAAAAACGATTCACCAGCAATGGCGCCGTTGTGACAGAAGCCATCGAAGCCCTCAAACACTACGGTGTTGGCGTAAAAAACGCCGGGATGACCGTGAATCGGCAGCAGCTTGATGAGTTGCTAAAAAAATATCCCGAGATCGACGAAGACTCGCTCGATA
>JBCCQO010000398.1:0-2813 GCA_039024595.1 Pseudomonadota bacterium
AAGCTAGAGGCAATTCTGGTTACCCACCATCACTTCGATCACGTAGGCGGTGTCGAAGAACTCAAACATGAACACCGATGCCTCGTGCACGGACCTTCCAACCCACAGCTTACTTTTCTGGACAAACACCATCGGGAAGGTGATGTGCTGGAGCTCGGCCCCTATACCTTTGAAATTTTGGAAGTACCGGGCCATACCCTTGACCATATCGCTTACTTCTGTGGGGGCGAACAGCCACTCCTGCTTTGCGGCGACACCTTGTTTGCCGGCGGTTGTGGCCGAATATTTGAGGGCGATGCTGCCATGATGCATGACTCATTGAGCAAGCTTGTTCGATTACCGCAGCACTCCCTGGTTTGTTGTGCTCATGAATACACCTTGAGTAACCTCGCTTTTGCACGAGCGGCCGATCCTAATAATGTGGCTCTGGAAACTCGGGAGAGCTCAGCTCAGGAGATCCGAGCTGACAACCAACCCACCGTTCCATCCACCCTTGCCTTGGAACTTGCGACTAATCCGTTTCTTCGCTGTTCAGAGCAGGCGATCAAGGACGGACTAGCTGCTGCCAACCTTGATCCCGGGGCCAGTGAGGTGGAAACTTTTACCGCGCTAAGGGCTTGGAAAGACAGTTTCTGATGCGTCCTTGGTTAGGTTCTTTGTTGGGTTCTTTGTTAGCTCCTTGCGCTCCCATGCGGTCTCTTACAGGAATAGGTTTGCGAGCAATCGTGTTGTTGGCAGCTGTCGCTTTGCAACAAGCTTGTGTGAATCACAGTCCACAGGCAGTAAGCGGCGCGGACAAGCTTATGCCCGAGCCTCGCACAGAAACCAGCACGAGCATCACAGCGCTTGCACGACCCACGATAGAAACGGAGCAAGATCTCTGGAACCGAGTGCGGCGACAACTAGGCCTTCCTATTCCAGACAATGTGCGTATACAGGCGGCGATCGAACACTTTGAAAAACAACGGCGATTTACCGAATTAATCGCACCCCGCGCCGAACGCTACCTCTACTACCTGGTCACCGAGGTCGAGCGACGCGGGCTTCCCATGGAACTTGCGCTGCTGCCACTGGTCGAGAGCTCGCTAGACCCCTTTGCTTATTCTTATCAGAGGGCTGCTGGACTTTGGCAGTTCATGCCGGGCACGGCGGATTATTTAGGTATGCGTCGCGACTGGTGGTATGACGCGCGGTTAGATATTCGCGAGTCAACTCATTTTGCGCTAAATCTCCTAAGCACGCTCTATGAGGAGTTTGACCAGGACTGGTACCTAGCGCTTGCCGCCTATAATGCGGGAAAGTATCGGGTACGCAGAGCGGTTAAGAACAATCGCTCGAAGGGCTTAGCCACCGATTACTGGTCTCTGAAGCTTCCCCGGGAGACGCAACGCTACGTTCCAAGGTTGCTCGCGCTCAGCGCTCTTTTGCGGGAAGGAAACACGGCGGAGTTTGCCCTTACGCCTGTTGTCAATCAGCCCGCTTTTACGGCAGTGGCGACCGGGGGGCAAATTGAGCTGCTTCGTATCGCTCAGCTGAGTGGACTGAAACTCAACGAGCTCCGACAATACAACCCGGGACAACTACGATGGGCTACGGCACCCAATGGCAGCAACGAAATACTCGTGCCGCTTAATAACGCCGCTAAAGCCAGGGCTGCTCTAGCGGAACTGCCGGAGAGTGAACGGGTAACCTGGGAGCACTATCGGATACGCAGCGGTGATTCACTCATTCGCATTGCGAAACGATTCGACACGCAAGTCGGCCTCCTCCGGGACGTAAATAACATTAAGGGCCATTTCATTCGCGCCGGAGATACACTGATGATCCCTAACAACGCAGCCTGGCAGGAGAGCCTGGCGTTGGCGCAGTTGGGAAGCGTCGGCGTTGCTAGAAACTACCGCGTTCGCTCTGGCGATTCCTTGTATAAGATCGCCCAACGATTCGACATCAATCTCGAAGACATCATCTCCTGGAACCGGTTGGATCCTAAGCGCTACCTCCAACCTGGGCAGTCTCTGACGCTGTATCTTCGCGAGGGATGAATCACAAAGGCGAGACATCTGCGCCATCGCGCTTCACTCACTAGCGTCGCGCGGCAGACGAATGCTATCGACTTATCGCGTTTTATCCTTCGGGCTCTACTCGGTCGGTTTTTCGACCCGATAGAACAAAGCGTACAAAGTTGGCACAACGATGAGAGTCAAGACAGAGGCAAAGCCCAGTCCGGCCATTATCGTTACGGACATATTGACGAAAAACACATCGCTGAGAAGTGGGATCAACCCTAGGATGGTCGTCGCCGCGGCTAGAATGACCGGCCTCAGACGAGATACGCCTGAATCTAAGATTGCGTCGTAAGCGTTCTTACCCTCATCGATTTGCTGATCGATCTCTTCTATGAGAACAATCGCATTCTTTATGAGCAGACCGATAAGGGACAAAGCCCCAAGAAGCGACATAAAGTCGAAAGCCCCATTGGTCGACAGCAGCCCCGCGGTGACACCAACAAGCGCCAACGGAACAGTCATCCAAATAATCAGGGGCTGTCGCAGCTTTCCGAACAGCAAAATGCTAGTCAAAATCATCGCGAGCACACCAACCGGTAAGGAGCTAGCGAGACCTGTTTGCGCATCCGCATTGTCTTCATACTCACCGCCCCATTCCAGCATATAACCAGGAGGAAGTTCGAGTGCCTCGATTTGTGGCTTGAGCCGGCTAAACAGTGGTGTCGCCAGCTCACCGGTTGGATTGCACGAGGCGATAATCGTTTGCATACGATCACGGCTTCGAAGCAAGGCGTTTTCAAACACGGT
>JBCCQO010000399.1:0-2809 GCA_039024595.1 Pseudomonadota bacterium
CAGCACCCTTTCGATGTATTGACCCCTGATACGATCATCGACGCCGTTGAGAGCGCAGGTTTTGTCAGCGATGCACGGCTCTTTCCGCTCAACAGCTATGAAAATCGTGTCTACCAAGTTGGAATCGAGAACGGAGAACCGGTCGTCGTTAAATTCTATCGGCCTGGACGCTGGACCACGGAGCAAATCCGGGAGGAACATGAATTTGCTCGCGAATTACACGACCTAGAGAATCCGGTTGTCGCACCCTGGTTTGATGCAGCGGATCGCTCGATCTTTTCGCATCAGGATCTTCTTTTTACCGTGTTTCCTCGACGCGGGGGCCATGCACCAGAATTCGACAACCTCGATAATTTACTCATCCTAGGCCGTACTTTGGGGCGAATTCATGCCGTTGGCTCCGCTCGTGCATTTCAGCATCGAGAGACGCTCGACGGTGACGCGATCCTGCGTGAGAGTCGCCTGGTGGTTGCCGATCGCTTTGTGCCGATGGACCTGCGCACGCCCTATTTAACGCTGTTAGACGACGTCGAGCAGGCGCTAGCAGAACCTATCGCTGAGTTGGGTAGCGCGAAACATTTGCGTGTCCATGGAGACTGTCACAGTGGCAACATTCTTTGGCGGGACGATACTGCTCACTTCGTAGACCTTGATGACTGCTGTGCAGCGCCTGCGATTCAGGATCTGTGGATGTTTCTTTCCGGTGAGAGACACGAAATGGAGCTGCAGCTGGCTGAACTGATTGCCGGCTATGAAGAGTTCTATGACTTTGACCCCGCGCAGCTACGCTGGATCGAAGCGCTCCGCACCCTGCGCATTATTCGCTATGCGGCTTGGCTCGCTAAACGCTGGGAAGATCCGGCCTTTCCTCGAGCCTTTCCCTGGTTTGGCGACGCGCGCTTTTGGTCTGATCACATTCTTGAACTGCGCGAACAATTTGCAAAGCTGCAGGAACCGCCCTTGCGACTTCTCTGAATCGATTGCTCGCGGTGACGAACGCAGAGCTTTCAGAAGCGTTAGTTAGCGGCGCTTGGACGCAGGGTATAGGAGCGACCACAGCCAAGGGAGGAACCGATTCTTGCCAAGGACCGCCTTGTCGACGGCGTCAAAGAACTCCTCTAAGGAACGGGGGTCTGAGAAGTAGTCCATACGGGTAACGAGTTCGCGCTGCGGATCAAGCTCCCGTACGACCTTAGCCGGATTACCGGCAACGATAACGTTTGCGGGTACATCGCGGGTTACTACGGAACGCGCCGCGATGACACTATTGTCGCCGACGGTGACACCTTTCAGAATCGTCGCGTGGTCTCCTAGCCAAACGTTGTCGCCTACCTTAACCGGTGTTACCCGATCGCTGCGCTTGGTGCGATCGTAAATCGTGTGCCAGTCCGAATCGGTAATGTAACTGCCGTTAGCCATCATTACCCCATTGCCGATTCGAATCTCATCGCTCGCGCTGATTCTTGCACCGGGACTCATGAGCACAGCGTCGCCGATATGCACACTACCCTCCCCGGGTTCTCGCCCCCAAACTCCAATCTCGACCCGATGCATCGGTTCGCCGATTGCGGTGAAGCAGCGACCGATATGGATGTTCGGACCTGCGATTTTTACATAGCGAGGCTTCATGAAAGTTGCGTACTCACCGAGAGAGGCACACTCCGGCCGCACAAAGTAGTTCACATACCAGGAGCGGTAGCGAAGGTAAGCACGCTTAACCCAGTAAGGGCGCAGGTCGTCACGCATAAGATGGCTGAATATTTGTGAGTAGAAGGTGCTAACCGTATCATCACCCGCCCCGGCGCGGATCTGAGCCTTATGCTTGGGAATTCAAAAAACGTAAGCAGCTCGCAGAAGTTTCTTCATCCAAAGCTGTTCGCCCTGCTAGAACGGCACTTAGCGTCATCCTGGCAGGAGCCGGTGCGAACGGTGGACATACCCGCACTTAGAAAACTGGACGACCTCATAAGCGAGGGACACGAATCCATCGTATTGGATTCGTTTTGCGGGACCGGAACGAGCACTCGAATACTGGCGGAGCGCTACCCAGACGCCATGGTTTTGGGCGTGGATAAGTCGCACAAGCGACTGCAAAAAGCCGAGCCGCTGCCAGCGAACGCTACGCTCTTGCAAGCGAACTGCGAAGCAGTCTGGAGACACTTGGCAGAGCGAGGTACTCAGCTCGCAAGGCACTGTATTTTTTATCCGAACCCCTGGCCGAAAGCAACGCATCTGAGTCGACGCATTCATGGGCATCCGGCGTTTGTTTATCTTCTTGCACTAGGTGGCATAATAGAACTAAGGAGTAACTGGCAAATCTATGTTGAGGAGTTCGGTAGCGCGCTCTCTCACGTAGGCGTGTCCGCGTCGGTACGAGTAGTAAGCGCCGAGGAGTTACCCGTTAGCCGGTTCGAGCGTAAGTATTACGCCAGCGGGCAGACACTTTGGCGGCTGCGAGCCCGATTGAAACTAGGCGGAAGCCGCTAAGCCAGGGTTGGACAGCAAGACAGCGGTTGAATAGCCTGTCGTTTGGCTTGTTTTTCTGGCGCCAGCACATATATGAGAAAGCGGAGAAAGCTAGGAGGCACTTATTATGATGCCTGAAGTTGACGACCCAATTTGGCAGCGCATCTGCCAGGAGACTCGCCAGCATGCGCAGGACGAACCCATCCTGGCGAGCTATCTGCATGCGACGATACTCAATCATGATCGCATAGAGCGTTCGATCAGCTTTCACCTAGCGAATCAGCTAGACAGCCCGGCAGCGTCTTCCTTGCTACTGCGAGAGGTGATGCTAGAGGCCTTTGAA
>JBCCQO010000400.1:0-2759 GCA_039024595.1 Pseudomonadota bacterium
GTCGTCGCAGTTGACGATGACAACCTTCATGCCCGCCATCACTGCGCTCGCGGGATTGGTACCGTGAGCCGATTCGGGTATTAGACAGACCGTTCTTTGCAAGTCGCCTCGGTGCTCGTGATAGCGCTTGATGGCAAGGAGACCCGCATACTCTCCCTGCGAGCCCGCATTGGGTTGAAAAGAGATTGCCGCATAGCCGGAACACTCGGCCAGCATTCTCTCTAGGTCCGTAAGTAGCCGCTTATACCCGTCGGCTTGGTCTGCTGGGGCGAACGGATGGAGCCCAGCGAACTCGTCCCAGCTCACCGGTAGCATTTCACTGCTTGCATTAAGCTTCATCGTGCAGCTGCCAAGAGCAATCATCGACCGGTTGAGCGCGATATCTTTTTGCTCTAGCCGCCGAAGATAGCGCAGCATTTCGGTTTCGGAGTGGTACTCGTTGAACAACGGGTGTTGAAGGTAATCGACGGAACGCTGCAAGCTGGGAGGAATCGCGCTCTCGGACAGCTCCACGGATGTATCCATGGCTTCACCGGTTACAATTTCCACCAGCGTCGCTAGCGCGTCAGCGTTCGTGGTCTCATCTAGAGCGATACCGATGAATCCGGTCAGGTCCTCTCGCACGTTCACTCCTGCGGCCCGCGCTCGCGCCACGATCGCCTCCTTGTCCGTACCAACGGCGAGCGTAAGTGTGTCGAAAAAGACTTCGTGCTCTACGGTGACTCCGCGTTGGCGGAGGCATTCGGCGAGCGTCGCCGCTAAGCGGTGGGTCCGTTCTGCGATGCGCCGTATGCCCTCTGGACCGTGATACATCGCGTAGAAGGCCGCGAGCACGGCAAGCAGAGCCTGCGCAGTGCAAATATTACTGGTCGCCTTCTCTCTACGAATGTGCTGTTCTCGAGTTTGCATCGCCATTCGCAGAGCAGGTCGGCCGTCCCGGTCTATCGAGACACCAATGATTCTGCCTGGGGCGGATCGCTTATAGCTTTCGCGCGTGGCGAAAAACGCCGCATGAGGCCCACCATAGCCCATCGGCACGCCAAAGCGCTGGCTATTGCCGAACACGACATCGGCCCCTTGTTCGCCAGGGGACTTCAACAGCGCTAAGGCTAAGAGATCGCTCGCAACAGCGACCAGAGTCTGTTTTGCATGTGCCTGCTCAATAATCCCGTCGATTGCGCGCACCTCTCCGCTGCTTCCGGGATACTGCACTAGCGCGCCAAAGGCACTGGATGTTTCAAGCAGCGACTCGATGGCACCGGTTTGGACCTCTATTCCGAGTGGTGCCGCACGCGTGTGTAAAACCGCCAACGTTTGCGGATGGCAGTCTTCGTCCACCAAAAATACGTTGCTGCGATTTTTCTTATTGACGCGATGTAGCAGGGTCATCGCTTCCGCTGCGGCGGTCGCCTCGTCCAAGAGCGAGGCGTTTGCCAACGGCATCCCCGTGAGGTCCATCACCATCTGCTGAAAAGTCAGCAAGGCTTCCAGGCGACCTTGAGATATCTCCGCCTGATACGGCGTATAGGCGGTATACCAGCCTGGATTCTCGAACACATTGCGACGAAGCACGGCCGGAGTGTGGCAATCGTAGTATCCCATCCCGATATGGCTGGTGAGGACTTGGTTCTGTCGCGCATAACCGCGCAGTTCCTCTAATGCATCGACCTCAGTACAGGGATCCGCCAGAGCAAGCTTCTTTTTCAGGCGGATTGATTCTGGAACCGTCGCGTCGATGATCTTATCAATCGAGTCGAAGCCCATGGCCACGGCCATTTCATGTTGCTGGGATGCCGTAGGGCCTATGTGTCGGCCGAGGAATTCATCGTGGGCACGCAGTTGCTCGGCGTTTTCGATCGCGCCATGAGACTGCGGCTTCTGGGTGCTATGCGCCATGCGGGTGTTCCATAAAATAAGTCATATAGGGTTCGTTTAGCTTGCGCCCTTATCCGCTGCGTTAGTCGCCTGCGTTTGTCGGACGTTTGCCGGCTGCGTTTGTCCTTTCAGTTCAAGTGGTTATGCGGGCTTGAGGTCATCGCTCTGCGTACTTTTTTGAGGGCCGCTTTGACGGTCTCTCGCAGGAACAAAAGTCTAGCAGTCTCAACTTTGGTTCAGCAATTTTCGTCGTGCTAATTCGCATCGAAACGGTCCTTTTGAGCACTTTTCCTTGCCCATCTATCGTAATTTGGATCCGTCGTCTTCTCGGTCAGTAGTCAATGCGAAGAATCTCGATCTCCCGGACTCCCTTAGGTGTTTCGAAGCTAACCACGTCGCCGACCCGCTTGCCCAGCAGCGCGCGGGCCAATGGCGCGTCGATCGATATTTCTTTCTGCGTGGCGTCAAATTCATCGGGTCCGAGAATCTTAACCTGTTGGCTGAGTCCTTCTTCGTCTTCAAACTCGACCCTAGCGGCGAAATACACTCGCTCCGGATCGCTTGGCTTTTCGTCAACGACGGTCAGGTTTTCAAGGCGTTTTCCTAGAAAGCGCACGCGGCTGTCAATCTCCCTCAGTCGCTTTTTGCCATAAATATAGTCGCCGTTTTCTGAGCGATCGCCATTTTTGGCGGCATCCTGGACCGCCTTGGCGACCACCGGACGCTCTTCACGCCACAGATGCTCAAGCTCGCGGCGCAAGCTCTGAGCCCCGGCGGGACTGATCAAGGCGGTTGTGGGCTTTCGCGGCGGGCGATAGCGACTCATGGCTTAGTACCTAGTGCTGGTTTTAACGACGCCCACTATTTTAGTCGGCCCTTTTGCA
>JBCCQO010000401.1:0-2707 GCA_039024595.1 Pseudomonadota bacterium
AGGGTCAAGAGCCGCTATGGGCGGCGCTTTCCGTTTTTAGCCCTCAGCGTTATCCCGATGGGTATAGGGTTCATTGGTTTGTTTTCCCCTCCCGATTCGGTCACCAGTTCCACCTTTGCCTTGGCGAGTTGGCTGCTATTTTGGTCTTTGTGGGTGCGGACTTTCATCACTGCTTGGTCGATCCCTCATCTTGCACTTTCTACCGAGCTGAGCGACGACCCACAGGAGAGAAGCTGGCTGCTGGGTAGCCGCATGGCGGTAATGTTCCTTTTCGCGGTGCTGTTACCTGCAGGCGCGCTCCTTTTGCTATTCAACGAAAGCGGCGGTATCGACGGCCGCTTCGTAAGCGAAAACTATCCGACTTACGGTTTGGTTTCGGCAGTGATTTGCTGCGTGATGGGGAGTATCTCCGTCGTCGGACTGAGAAAGTTCGCCAGACCCAGCAGTAACCCGACGGATCACCTGTCCTCCGGCAGCTCTGCCCTAGCGGTCTTCGAAGACTTCTCGCGCACCGTAAAAAATCGAAGCTTTCGTTATCTCATTGGTTATGACATGGCGGTAATGATGGGCTATGGAACGGTCGTCACACTTAACATTCTGATTTGGACCTACTACTGGGAATTTGATGCAGAGCAAATCTCCCTAATCCTCTCTGTTCCCAGCCTCTTAGCAGTTGTTGCCTTACTCCTCAGCCTGGACGCGCTTGGCAAGCATTTTGAAAAACAACGACTGTTGGAACTGGCTGCGATTGGCTTGATGCTTAACAGCCTATGGTTGTATCCGGCGCATCTCTCCGGGTGGCTCCCGGAAAGCCAAAGTTTAATGTTTTGGCTTAACTTTGCGTTGATGCTGATGTTTATGTACTGCTTTTTGGTCAGAGCGATCTTCACCCAATCGCTCACCGCTGACATCACCGATGAACACGCATGGAAATATGGCCTGAAGCAAGAGGGCGGCTTCTTTGCGGCCGGCAATTTCACGCAAAAAGTAGCAACTGTGTTCGGGCCGTTCTACGGGGGGATCGCCCTGGACGTGGTGGGACTAGAGCAAAACGCGCTTCCCGGTACTGTGCCAGAGAGTGTGCTTATTGATCTCATCTACGCGCTCGGTCTGGGGTTTATTCCGGCTATTGTCGTCGCTTGGTGGTTTGCCAAACGCATCTGTTTTGACTCGACTCGGTTAGAAAAAATTAAGTCCGGTGCGCTTCCGCCGCCGCGCGAGCGCTTGTGAGTGGTTCTGTAGAAGCGCACAATCGCTTCGCCCTAGGTCTCCCGCAAACGTCTTAAGCATGTCACGGCAAATCGCAGATACTCGCATTCGCAAGACCACACCTTTGGTCAAGCCAGGAACACTGGCCCAAGACTGCCCGGTAGATGATGAAAGTGCATCGTTCATTGCAGATGCGCGCGATCAGATTGCCGCCATTCTGAGGGGTGACGATACGAGGGTGCTTGCCATCGTAGGTCCCTGCTCGATTCACGACCCAAAGGCTTTGCTGGAATTTGCAGACAAGCTAAAAAGCTGTGAGGACTCGCTTAAAGACGCGGTGTATCCCGTGTTGCGTGCGTACTTTGAGAAACCTCGGACAGTCATCGGCTGGAAGGGCTTGATTAACGATCCGGATCTTGACGGCAGCTTCCGGGTGAATCACGGCCTGAAGACCGCGCGCGGATTGTTGCGAGAAGTCGCTGAGTTGCGAATTCCAGCGGCGACCGAGTTCTTAGATACCACCCTGGGTCAGTACTACGCCGACTTAGTCAGTTTCGGTGCGATTGGCGCCCGCACGGTCGAAAGTCAGATACACCGAGAACTCGCCTCTGGCCTGTCTATGCCAGTGGGCTTTAAGAACGCAACCAGCGGCGATATCGCTGTCGCCATTGATGCTATTCGTAGCGCTCACGAGAGTCACTGGTTTCCATCGTTAATGCACGATGGCAATCCGGCCATACTTCAGGCGAGCGGAAATCCAGACAGCTATCTTATTTTACGCGGCGGTAAGGAGAGCGGCCCCAACTACAGCGCAAGTTTCGTCAACGCTGCCGCCTCTCGTATGCATGAAAGCGGGATCGAGCCGGGGATTATCGTAGATTGCAGTCACGGGAATAGCGAAAAGGATCCACAGAAGCAGCCTGGGGTTCTACGTGATGTGTGCGCACAGCTGGAAGCCGGTCAAACAGCGATACGTGGTGTAATGATCGAAAGCCACCTGGTTGCGGGCAGCCAACCAATCGGACCGCGCGAATCTCTGGTCTATGGGCAAAGTATCACCGACGCATGCCTAGCGTGGGACGACACAAAACCTCTACTTGAACAGCTGGCGAACGCCGTTAGGGAGAGTCGCTAACACGCTTCGGACATACTACCTGTGCCTTTTGGATTACGATAAGGGGCAACGATGTCGCCGTCTTTACCAGTTGTAACCCAAGCGGAAGCGATAGGTCTCGTCGAGTTTTTCCGTACCTTCAACCGCACCGGTGTTCAGCTCCCAAACTACCTCTGCTGCTCCCTCGATACCGCCGAGAAACGGAAACGCTATGCCAAGCGTTGTGTTGAGCACGAGATTCTCGATCTCGTCTAAATTCCAAATCCCCTGATGGTCCAGATATAGACGCGAGTCACCACCGAGATAGTTGCTCTGCATGTGCAAGTCCCAGGTGCTACCTACGTAGTCTCGATCATCCGCATCGACGAAGTCTTCCGAGATGTA
>JBCCQO010000402.1:0-2690 GCA_039024595.1 Pseudomonadota bacterium
CGCGGACCGAAAACCGGCGAGATGCGTCCCGCCGTCTCGCTGCGGGATGTTATTGGTGTAACAGAAAATATTCTCTTGATAAGAGTCGTTCCATTGAAGCGCAACCTCTACACCGGTTCCATCGGAGGCTTCGCTTTGAAAGTGAAACGCTTTGTGAATAGCGGTTTTATTTCGGTTTAGGTAATCAACGAAAGCTCGCAAGCCGCCCTCGTAGAAATAAGTTTCCTCACGATCACAACGCTCATCCCGCAGTACGATTTCGATTCCAGAATTCAAAAACGCCAGCTCTCGCAGACGCTTGGAGAGAACATCAAAGTCGAACTCGATGTTTGTGAACGTCTCTGCACTTGGCTTGAATCGAATCAGCGTTCCAGTGTCTTCCGCATCACCGGTAACCGCCAGTGGTGCTTGCGGTACGCCATGAGCGTAGCGCTGCTCGTGCTGCTGACCGCCTCGCCAGATCGTGAGCCAAAGATCCTCTGACAGTGCATTCACGACCGACACGCCTACTCCATGAAGGCCGCCGGAGACTTTGTAGGTATTGTCGTCGAATTTACCACCCGCGTGCAGAACGGTGAGAATGATCTCGGCCGCAGATGCACCTTCTTCATGCATGTCCGTGGGTATGCCACGGCCATCGTCCCGAACGGACACGGATTCATCAGGGTGTATGGTGATGTCGATACGTTTGCAGTGACCTGCAAGAGCTTCGTCGATGGAGTTGTCCACGACCTCAAACACCATATGATGCAGGCCAGTGCCATCGTCCGTATCGCCGATATACATCCCTGGTCGCTTGCGAACCGCATCAAGACCCTTTAGCACCTTGATGTTCGATCCGTCGTAGTTTCCGGGTGTATCGCTCATGTTCTACTCCATGTGTTCTGATATAGCCGGTATTAGCTGCTGCCTCTTCCGGTATTCGCAGTAAATTCTTATTGCGAAGCCGACACCTGTTCTATGCCGCCGTGTTCCACGTGAAACATACGACACTCAGATGGCTCACAGAGCCAAGAAACATTGATCACCGAAGGATCAACGCAAGTAATAACCGATTGAACGCCCAATTCGGATAAGGCCCGACAGACATTCTCTGTTTTTTCCGCATCAAGCTCTGAGGGCAAGTCATCAACAAGACAAAGCACATTGCCGTCATTCTGACCTGCTAACAGTTGCCCCTGTGCCAACTTAAGCGCACATACCACGAGCTTCTGCTGACCCCGTGACAATGTCTCTGCCGCCGGGTAACCATCGATCTGTACCCGAATATCGGCTCTCTGTGGCCCAGAGTGTGTAAACCCCTGCTCCACGTCAGAAGCGCGTCCTTTTTCCAAGGCCTCAAGAAAGCTAAGGCTGGAGTCCCAGCCTGGACGATAGCGAAGGTCGAGCTTATTGAGATCTGGTGCAAGTCGCTCAAGAAGCTGGTTGAACGGTTCAACCAGCTTCTTCAAAAATCCTTCACGCGCTCGAGACACCTCTTCGCCTTGCTTTGCGAGATCCTGAGTCCAAACATCGAGCTCGATGGCCGACATTTTACCACGCCGCAGCAATTGATTTCGCTGTATCAATGCTCTTTGAAACCGGTTACGACTCTCGCGCGCAGCTTGTTCCACGTGGAACAAACCCCAATCCATGAATCGTCGCCTATTAGCAGGTTCGCCGGTTAATAGATCAAAGCTCTGCGCGTTGATCACCAACAGCGGAAGGGCGTCAGCAAGTCGAGCGATAGACTTCGTGGGCTGTCCTTCGACGCGGACGCTAAGCTGGCCATCTAGCTTCCGTTGCAGCGCGATCGCATTGGGTCGCTGCTCGCGTTGTTGACTCACTCCTCGCACGACAAAGTCTTGCTCTCCGTGCGAGATCAGCGTCCTTGGGGAGCCGCTTCGAAACGAGCGACCCGTTCCCAGGAGGTGAATTGCTTCTAAAAAACTGGTCTTTCCACTACCGTTAGCGCCGAACAGAACGTTGTGCTGCGCCAGCTGCTCGCAGTGAACGGCGCCAAGATTACGAACTCGATCGATATGAAGGCTAAGAAGCAAGGGTTTCCCCTTGAAACCACTTGCGGCTGGCTACAGGCGCATGGGCATTACAACGTAGAGAGAATCACCGCCGTCTACCTCTTCCAAGAGAGCGCTGCTGTTGGGGTCCGATAGGGACAAACGAACATTTTCCCCGGTCATTACTCCAAGAACATCGAGCAAATAGCCAACATTAAAGCCAATCTCTAGTGATTCACCGGTGTATGACACCGAAAGCACATCTTCCGCCTGCTCTTGCTCTGGGTTGTTAGCAATTATCTCTAGCGTTTCGTTCGAGAGCTTTAACCTCACACCACGGTATTTTTCGTTCGATAGGATCGCCGTTCGAGCAAACGCTTGTCGGAATTCGGTGCGTGCTCCCTCGACCAGTTTGTCGGGCGCCTTAGGCAACACGCGCTCGTAGTCGGGGAACTTTCCATCGACCAATTTAGAGGTGAAGGTAAAGTCTGGTGTGGTTGCTCGTAGATGATTGGAGCCAATGATGACCGTGACTTCACCCTCGTCGTCCTGCATCAGGCGCGATAACTCGAGAACCCCTTTCCGCGGCAGGATAACTTGTGTGTCTTCCAGGTCGCGCAGCGTCCCGGGGAAAGTACAAATCGCAAGCCGGTGTCCGTCGGTGGCTACTGCGCGAAGTCGCCCCGATCGAAG
>JBCCQO010000403.1:0-2682 GCA_039024595.1 Pseudomonadota bacterium
CACCGCCTCGCCACCGCAAGAGCGAATTTCTTCTACCACTGAATCGGCGGCCGACACGCTACCGCCACTCGCACCGCGCGTGTCGCCACCGAGATCGTTTACCAGGACCTTGGCACCCCGCGCAGCCAACGCCAGCGCGTGGGAGCGACCCAGGCCATTGCCGGCACCGGTGATGATGGCCACGCGTCCAGTAAAATCTAGCTCATTCATTAGCTGGGTCTCATTGCTGTGGAGTCGGCATTCGCAAGGCTGCCAAGGGCTAGAGCGATCGCGCTATAAGATCTTTCATGATCTCGTTTGTCCCGCCGTAAATCCGTTGCGCCCTGGCATCAATGAATGCCCGTGCTACCGGATAATCGAGCATGTAACCGTACCCGCCATGAAGCTGAACACATTCGTCGATAACCCGACCCATCATGTCGGAGCACCAGTATTTCGCTGCAAAAGCAGCATTTGCATCCAGTCCACCGTCGAGTAAATCTTCCATACAACGGTCACAAAACACCTGACCTATGGTGATCTCGCTTTTCATCTCCGCCAGCTTGAAGCGGCTGTTCTGAAAGCTCGCTACGCTCTTACCGAACACCTTGCGATCCTTGGTGTAGTCGAGCGTGTGCTGTAACGCACCCTCGGCGCCAGCAACGGAAATGATCGCGATCATTAAGCGCTCCCAGGCCAGCTCCTCCATGAGCATGACGAAACCTTGCCCCTCTTCAGCCAAGCGGTTTTCCTTTGGCACCCTTACCTCATCGAAGAAAAGCTCGCAGGTATCTTGCGCATGCATACCGACTTTCCTAAGCGGTTTGCCTTTGCTAAATCCTTCGCGATCGGCTTCGATGATGAGCAAGGAGACGCTGGCAGCACCCTCGTCTTTTTCACCGGTCTTTACGGCGACCACCGCGAAGTCGCACATATAGCCATTAGTAATGAAGATCTTCGATCCGTTCACGACATAGTGGTCACCCGCGTCAACCGCTTTGGTCTTGATAGACTGAAGGTCGGAGCCGGTCCCTGGCTCGGTCATCGCAATGGCGGAAATCAACTCACCCTTCGCCATCGGCGGAAGCCACTTTTGCTTTTGCTCCTCCGTGCCGAAGTTATTGATGTAGTTGGCCACTATGTCCGAGTGCAGGCTGAAGCCAATACCGGAGGCTCCCGCTTTGCTTTGTTCCTCCATCATCACCACTGCATAGCGGCGGTCCGCATCGGCTCCACCGTATTCACTCGGCATGGTGCCGCAGAGCAAACCGAGCTCGCCGGCTCGGGTCCAGATTTCCCGATCAACATGCTGCTGCTCTTCCCACCGTTCATGGTGAGGCATGACCTCATCGCGGAAAAAGCGAGCGACATTGCTGCGATATTCCTCATGTTCCGCTTCGAAAAGTGTACGCCTAAGCATGGATAGTCCCCCTGACTTATCAATCGTCATTTAGCTTTCAAAGAGATAGTAATCTGATTACTCAAACCGTAGCAACCGTTCCCCTAAAATCGCTTATGTGCTGTTTAAGACGATTTTTTAAACACTTTTAGCGATAATTTCGGTTCTCTCAACGGAGTAACTGAATTACTATCTAGTAAGCCAGGAAGCAGGCAGAACGATCAGCGAGCGAAAAACGCCAGCGAGACTATGGAAGCCAAGATTGCAAGCTCTACTCAAGCAACAGACCGTAGAAGGCGAACATCCGCGCCTTCAGGATTGCCAACGCAGGTTGCTGAACGACGTATTCGAATCGAGGAAGCGGCTTTGCGCCTGTTCGTGCAGTTGGGAACCGACAAGGTTGCAATGAGTGCTATCGCACAACAAGCACGCTGTTCTCTACAAACCATTTACAACGACTACGGTGACAAAGAGGGACTACTGCGCCGCTGCCTGGCAAGTTGGGTAGAGCGGTTTATGGGCCGAATCGTCAATGCGCTGCAATCGGATGCGCCCTATAAAGAACGACTCCGCAGGGCGTTTTGGTTATCCATCGAATTTTGCGAGGCGGAGCCAGAGGTGACCACACTCGTGCTGGGTACCTTTTATCAGGACAGTTGGCGTGGAAGCGGCGAATTTCGGCTGCCGGAAGTTACCCAGGTGTTTTTAGCGCAGGTAAAAGAAGGGCAAAGCGCAGGACTGCTGCGCGATGACCTCCCGCCACGGCTATTGATGGATATCTTCATAGGCATTATTTATCGGGTGATTTGGGCAAATCTAAGTCGCGGAGCTCCAGAAGCGCTGTTGAAAAGAGTCGATGTGCTTTTCGACGCCAGCTGGGCTGCGGTAGCCGCAACCGAGTCGGCAAACAAACCTGTGCCCAGCATATGATGTGCGCGAGACCGCTTCCGTTCATACCGAGAGCGAAATCCATTTCGCAAGGGCTAGGAGCGGACGGTGGTAGAGCTAGCAGATCTAAGAGCCGACGGCGCTTTGCGTGGCCGGCGCTATGAGTGAGGAACACTCTCGGCACGCAGATGAATCCAAAAATGGCGCAGAGCAGAGCACAGCGCCACTGAGCGAGCCAACAAACTCTCTTGGCAAGTACTCCAGTGTGTTCATGCTGCAAGTGGCTCACGATCTTCCGGCGGCGTTAACCGCAACCATGGCCCCGACCCTGTTTGTGAAACAACTCGGCTTAGATCTTTCGCTGATCGGCGTATTTTTCTTGCCGTTCATTGTGACCGCGCTGAAATGGACCTGGG
>JBCCQO010000404.1:0-2593 GCA_039024595.1 Pseudomonadota bacterium
ACCTCTTCCATCAGGGAATAGCGCTTTTCACGGTCTTCGCTTTCCTGAGCCGCTGCGTTCCCAACGAGCACGCTCGCGAGCGGCACAGCGAGGGCTAGGGGTGCGATCCGTTGGGGCAGTTCTTGTATTGCAAGGCTCTGATTTTTGGCCGTGCTAATCGTGTGGCTGGTCTTTTTATTACTCATTTTTCCCCCAGAGTGACTCTAGTTTGCACCGTTGCGTTCGGCTTATTTTTGTAGCAAGAAGTCTCCCGTACTCACAAAGAGCACCGTTCGTTGACCATAACGTAGCTGACGGTCCCTGACTAGGAGACCCTAACGGGATAGGGAAGACGAAGAGGAGAAAGCAGCGCCGGCCAACGCTAGCAGTGTTCCATCGCAGCCGGGAGGACCCAATATACTTATAGGCGTTCTCTTCCCGCCTTTGCTGAATGGAAGTACGAGCTGAGGAAAACCCGAAAGACAAGAGGGCGCCGTTAGTTCAATCGTCGAAGATCGGTACTGGGCAAGTTGCGCCTCTGTCCATATCCGTTTCGGTCCAGCCACGGCTTGTGTTGGCAGCACGATGAGTGTCTCACCCGCCAGTAAGTTCGCCAACCGATCTCGATATTGGCTTCGCAGAGCATCGTCCTGCCGAACCTCGGTCGCACTTGCATCGGCGAGCTGTTTACAGTTTTTCAGTCGAGCTGCCACACCTGGGTCAAGCGCCGCGGAATGTTCTTCCGCCCATTGCGCATGCGTTTTCCATATTTCTCGACCGCGAATCCGCTCGAAAAGACGAGTCGCCGGGGCATTGAAAATCTCACTCGGATCGACTCGGGAGACCGGCACCTTAAGCTTTTCCCCAAGCCGGGCGCCAGCGTTCATCAACGCCGGCCTGTTCTCTTCATTGCCTATTGCATCCACGACTAACACCTGCTCAACCGCCATGTTGCGTGGCTGGTCCGGCGCGAGATGAACAAATGCTCGATGCAGAATCTCTAGGTCATTGGCTAGCAGACCTACCACATCGAAACTTGGCGCCAGCGGAAGCACACCCTGTGAGTCGATAAGGTCGTGAGTCGGGCGAATTCCAGCAATTCCACAACAGGCCGCAGGAATACGAACGGAACCCGCCGTATCTGTGCCCAGGGCAAAGTCCACGAGTTGCCCAGCCACGGCCGCAGCGCTTCCTGAGGAAGATCCTCCGGTGAAACATTCTGGATAGACTGGATTTTGTGGTGCCCTCCCCTCTCCAACATCGCCAACCAGAGAAAAAGCCAGTTGATCAAGTTTAGTTAGCCCCTTCATAGCCGCCCCAGCTTCGAGCAGAGAAGCAACGCTAGGCGCGGTAATGGTCGAAGACTGATGGGTGGCGCGCCAATGCGCACTGCCGAAGGAGGAGGTATGCCCCGCGATGGAAAACAAGTCTTTTGCGCCAAAAGACAGACCGCTGAGCGCACCGTCACCGGTCGCCGGTAGCGGGAAGGAGTCTTTTACCCAGGCGTCGTAGTTCGGTACATCCACAACAACTTCTTACCCAGTCAAAAGCGGTAGCAGCGGCTATTTTGGGGCCAGGGATCGGTCTTCATCTCTTCGTAGTAGCGAAAAAACTGCTGGTCGACCGCTCGAGCTCGAGCCGCGACACCCTCGCGCCGGTAGCGGCTTAAGCGAGAAGGACCGCCGTTGTACGCAGCGTAGGTGGCCTTAACAAGATTTTCCGCGCCGCCGGGGTACTCATGCTCACCGCGCCTAACCGCATAGTCGATAAAATAGTGATCCAGTATCTGAATACCCGCCGCGACATTGTAGTTCACATCCGATTCGAGTCGCTCAAGATCAAACAAGCTCCGCCAAACTCGACCTACAATTTGCATCATACCGACAGCGCCCACTGAAGACTTAATTACGGCGACGCCGCTTTCCCCAGGCAAATAGTGGCGCCAGCACGTTTCCTTCCAAGCAGTCGCGCGCACAAGCGGCTCGAACAAAGCCTGCTGCTCAGGATTGAGTCGCGAATCAGTGCGGTGCTCCTCGATCGCATCCTCGAGCAGGCGGGCAACGATCCCTAGGTAGTCATTTAGGGTAGATGGTCTAGGAAACACTTCTCGGAGTCTGTCGCCCAGGCTGACCTCCTCAGCCACAGCGCGACGAACCGGTAGTAGCGGATACCACCAAGCACTAGCTGGACCCGACGCATTGTTGCGTGAGCCCGGATCCGTGAAGCCAAAAAGAGAGCGCAGTGCTTCGTCCGGCTCCAGCGGCAGGGGCGTAAAACTCACCGGAGCATCGCCAGACAAAAGCATCTTTGCAAGGCGCTGCAGTCCCTCCGCGCTGATTTCAACGCCGTATTCCGGCCCTAGCGCATCAACGAGTAGCAGCGCATCTCCCGCGGCGAGAAAGCCGAGCATACGAAGTCCCGAATCTTCAGCACTGTTGCTCCTCTCTTGACCGTAGACGCCTTCTGCTGGCAGTTTCCGAGCTAACTCCCCGAGCTGCTCCCAAACCGATAGGAACACCTCGCGCAGCCTGTCCTCCGTTTGAGCAGAGGGGTGAGCGGAAGCGCCACTATCCGCGCCCGTTGCAAAATCATCAGACGTTTCCACAGTTTCCAC
>JBCCQO010000405.1:0-2581 GCA_039024595.1 Pseudomonadota bacterium
ATGAGCTCGAGCAAGATTAGGTTCTAACTCAATCGCTCGAGCTCATGCAGCATTGGGCTTCTACTATGCGCACCATGATTACGATTGGGAGCAAGCGCAATACTACTTTGCTCGTGCGCTGGAGCTGGATCCGAACAGCGTGACCGCGCACCAATGGAAAGCCGACGCTTATTGCTATCGACTACTAATCGAAGAGTGTGCCCACCACATTGCTATCGCAAAGTCGCTAGATCCTCTGTCACCATTCATAGAGGTTCTGCAAGGAGTACCGCTGCGCTTTGGAAAGCAGTTTCTGGCGGCCGAACAGCACTTTCGTAGCGTGCTTGCTCGCTATCCAAATTCTGCCGCGGCTCGATTTCAGCTAGCAGTGGTGTTAGACGCGCAGGGTCGTTTCGACGAGGCGCTAGAGCAATACGATCGAATCTACGCCGTCTACGGACCCAAGCTCATCGGCTCCGCTATGGCTTGGTGTTACTCACAGCTCGGGCGGCATGAAGATGCGCGGGACATGATCTCAACAGTCCGTCAGCTCGAACAAGAAGACTTTGTTTCGCCGACCATCATGGCGGGAACCGCGCTGGTCTATGAAGGAGCCGAAGATGCGCTGCATTGGCTTGGCAAAGCGCGAGACGAAAAGGACCATCTGTTCTCTGCGATTGCAGTGATTCATCACTTCTACTACCTCTACGAGCATCCGACCTTTCAGTTATTCGCGGAGGAACTAGGGATACCGCGAGAACGACTACTGGCCTACAACGAGCGCAGACCAGATTTTCTTTAGCCTGTATTTTCTTCAACTTATCAGTGGCTTACGTCTATCTTAGGTGGAGCTTAGAAATTCTTCAGGATTTCATCCGGAATTTATTGGGCTCTAATTCTACTTTTCTCAAGCGGTACCATCGAAAGCTTGAGGATCTTCCATGTTCGAGGCGAAATCACCATGCGGGTCTTTGCTGACCGCTTCTCTGATAAGCAAACCTGCTATTCGTTCGAAGCGCTTTTTATACCTAAAGCCGACGCTCCTGCTCTGCGTGTTGCTTCAGTGGCCATTGGCCCATGGGCAAACTATCGTTTTCAACGACTTTTCAGACTTGTCGACCTTCACGCTCAATGGGGACTCAGCAAGCATCGGAAACCCGATCTTCTTCAACGGGGTGAACGTGCTTCGTCTAACCGATGGACTTAGCGAATCGAGTTCTGCGTTTCTCACCACGCCTATCTCCCTCTCCGCCGATGCATCCTTTAGTACCGTTTTCAGCTTTCAGTTCACTGACCCGCAAGGCATTGGAAGCCCGCCGGGAGCGGACGGAATCGTATTCGCGGTGCAGACCGAATCCAACACTGCCGGTGGTGGTGGCGCGGGAATCGGTTTCAGCGGAATCTCCAATAGCGTCGGAATCGAATTCGATACCTTCTTTAATGGTGTGACGGACCCGGATGGGAATCATATTGGACTTAACGTATCGGGCAATATTGTTTCGCTGGTTACAACGTCGATCACCGAGCCGTTTAATAACGGAGCAATCTGGTTTGCCTGGATCGACTACGACGGAACGACCGATCAGATCGAAGTTCGCATCTCTCAGACCTCAAGCCGGCCTGCGGGCGCCGCTCTCACCGCCGTTGTCGATATTCCCGCGGAACTTGCAACGAGCGATGCGTTTGTCGGTTTCACCTCAGCCACGGGCGCAGGCGCGAACGATCACGATCTTCGATCCTGGCAGTTCGAACCCACCTTCACGCCCTTCACAACGCCGACAACAAGTGCGACTTCTGCACCGGCAGAACCGGTACCGATTCCGCTGTCCTTTGTAGCGGCGTTAGCCCTAGCAATCTTGTTGCTTGGCGCAGTGAGACGCAGGACTGCGGCAAGGCGTTGAATTCGCAAGCCCGCCGACGCGATCCCACAGAAACGGTTATCGCCCAGATCCTCGGGAATCAGCAGCCGAATCTAAGAGATTCTTGCCTTCGAAAAAGGTTCGCTCAGGTAATGCGAGGAGCCGGTTGCTGCTGAGTCACGCAATGGATGCCACCACCACTTTCGTAAATATGGTCGACTTCAAGGCTGATGATTTTACGATCTGGGAAAAGCTTGGATAGCCGCTCTGTGGCTATCGCATCAGCGCGTACATCGAGGAATTTCGGTGTGAATACAGCACCATTGGCAACGTAGTAGTTGGCATAGCTCGTGAACAGCTCCTCACTCGTGTTGCGAGGCGCGAGTGCACTCGGAATGTCGACAACGGTGAAGGAACGTCCACGAGCATCGCGCTCGGACGCGAGAATTTTTCTCGACTCATTGAGCGCCTCGCCCCAAATACTGTCGTCGCCGGGGTAGCCACTGGTCATAAGCAAGCCCGGGCGTACGATTCGCAATGCGCCATCGATGTGCCCGTCCGTAATATCCCGACCAGCGACACCAGGAAGCCAGATCACCTTCTGCACGCCGAGCAGCCGCTTCAATTCCGCAGTCATCTCCTTCTTGCTGAGGCCAGGGTTTCGATTGTCATTGAGCCAGCAGCTGTCCGTCAGTAACAGGGTGCCGTCGCCATCAAACTCAATGCCCCCGCCTTCGCCAACA
>JBCCQO010000406.1:0-2531 GCA_039024595.1 Pseudomonadota bacterium
GGCCGTGGCTCCTTTGGCTGGGGTGGCGCAGCCGGTACAAATTTTTGGATAGACCCAAGCAACGACCTTGTCGGCATTTTTATGGTTCAAAGTATTCCGCACCAGACACCACTGGCGAAAAAATTTCAGGTTTTAACCTATTCTTCTCTTATCGCATCGCCTCCACCTCCCGCACCTCCGCCACCGGTCACTCCTTAGGAGCGGTGACGTACGATGGCTGCAAGACAACGGTATCGCCTATTGCATCCATGGCGTTGGCAGCCTTATGTCGCGAATTGCCTATCGCTCGATCGACCGGATACAAGTGCAAGTTCTCCCTCAGCTCCGGAGCGAATAAAACGCTGGGGTCAGCTAGCGGGCCCGGCTCCAACCAACGATCGGCCTCCTCGCGAGTCAGCATGACGGGCATGCGCTTGTGCCAGGGTTCAAAGGGATTGGCAGCAGCGGTGGTCACTAGAGTGCAAGAAAGCAGTGGTTCCTGATCATTCGTACCAGGAGCGCGCCACAGATCCCACAGCGCTGCGACCGCCAACGCTTTGATCTCATTCGAAATGAGCCAGGGCTGCTTTCCGCTCTCGCCAGCGCGCCATTCTATAAAGGAAGACATGGGCACGATCGCGCGCTGGGATACAAAGGGTTTTCTAAAGGCTGGGCTTTTACTCAGACCCTCGGAGCGCGCGTTGAACATGGCGTATTTAGTGTCAGGACCTTTCGACCAAGCCGGAGTAAGCCACCAGCGCGCAGAGCGCAGCTCGATTTCATCGGAAAAACGAGCGATCAAGGATACCGATTCGGTGGGAGCAATATTGAAACGAGGAGGCGGAAGCTCTATCGATAGACCCAAGCTGGTTAACAACGCTTGTAGACCGGGAGTACTGCTTACGTTGAAACGTCCACACATAGAATCTTCCGCAATTTAAAACCGATAAGAGGAGATCAGCGAGGCACCGCTTACATTGCTAAAAAATCGCGTCGCATCAGTGGAGGCTAGCTCATTAACCAAGTCTTCTGCGGCACTTCGCTATGCCTAGCTATCCTGCTTTCTGCGAACTACTTTTGCGACACTCTGCGCAGTCGCAAGCAGCGCACCTTCTGTGCTGCGCAACTCGCCCTCGAGAAAGGCAGTTTTGTAGCTAAGGCGGACGACTCGTCCCGACACAGAAAACGCCCCTGCCCTGGCAACAGCCAGGTAACGGGTACTGATTTCCAAGGATGAAATATTGACGACCGAATCGTCGGACGCGAACACCGCGTGACTCATCGCAGCATCCAGCATTGCGGTAATAAACCCACCTTGCACCACATCGCCGGAATGGCAATAGTCTGTAGAAATAGCGAAGCTAAATTCCGCCGACATCGACTCGTGATCAAGGGCTACTAGCCGCCCTCCCAGTAGCTCCATGAACTTCGGCAAGTGGCGCTGCAGCCGATCTATATCTCGCGTATTTGGCATTTAAGCGGGACCCGTACCCGTGATGAGAAGCCGCCAACTATACGACTACGCTAACGGGAATCAACGGGTGCCCGCTAATGAGTCCTATTCGACGGTGGAACCTTTGTAGTCAGGTCGCCCGCAAGCGCACGCTGCCGTTTGCTCTGATACATCCTTTGATCGGCGACTTCGAGTAGTTCATCTAGACTGCGACCCTCCTCCGGCCATACCGCAGAACCTACGCTAGCGCTGACCACGACAGGACTTTCAACCCCGTGTCCTAACTCCTGGAACGCTTGCTCGAAACTCTTCCCGAGCCGTTCTACAAGAGCATCTGCAACGCCGCGGCCTGCTCTATCAAGGGCGATTGCGAATTCATCTCCACCTAAACGTCCCACATAATCCCCGGGACGCAGTAGTTTTTCGATTCGACGAGCCGTTTCGATGAGAACTTGATCGCCCACGCGGTGACCGTACTGGTCGTTAATCGCTTTGAACCCATCTAAGTCCAGGAAGAGCAACGCCATTGGTGCTGAATCCATACGATCATTTAGCCGCTCAGCGACATAATCGGCGAAGGCTCCTCGGTTGAGAACGCGAGTTAGGCTGTCTACTCGAGCCAACGCTTGGAGCGCCGCGCGTTCTCGGTGTTCTGCTGTGATATCACGAAGTAGTACGGCACAACCGATCGGCTGCCCACCGGAACCTCGAAGTACCATCTCGCGCACCGAATACAGTAGTCCCCGATGTTGGGCACTACTGGGAATCGCTCTCTCACCCTTTGCATCGACCAGCCAAGGAAATGAATCGCTCAGGCGGCGACCGATCGGATCGGGGTCGCTAGACAACGAAAGTGCGGCAGGATTGATGTCAACGACTCGATACCCGCTGTCTACCATGATCGCGCCTTCCGCAGAAACCATAAAAATTTCCCGGTAGGACAGCGGCGCCATTCCCAAAAAGCCACGAAACAAAGAAACAGCAATGCCGATAATAAAGACAGAAGCCAACATGGGCGTTGGGTCCATACCCTGAATACTAAACAAGCCACCTACGTAAAGAACATTAACTAAAAACACGAGCAAAGAACTTAGGATCA
>JBCCQO010000407.1:0-2469 GCA_039024595.1 Pseudomonadota bacterium
AATATGGCTAATCCCCGCGTTTATGAAACCGCCGCTCCCTTTGACGGTGTCGTAAGCACAAATAAAGTACTTCGCAACACCTACATGCTGCTGGCAATGACTCTGTTATTCAGTGCCGCAACGGCAGGCGTCTCTATCGCGATTGGCCTTGGTCCGATGGCAGCGCTGGGCTGCATGATCGGAGGTTTCGTGATGTTATTCGTGGTAAACCGCATGGCGGATTCCGCCAAAGGCTTACCCGCAATCTTCGTGTTTGCAGGGCTCATGGGCGCTTCGTTAGGCCCTATGCTGCAATATCACCTCGCGATGCCCGCGGGCCCCACGGTGGTGCTCCAGGCATTAGCAGGTACGGCGGTGGTGTTTTTTGCTATGTCAGCATATGCATTGACTAGCAAAAAGGACTTCTCGTTCATGGGCGGATTTCTGATGACCGGCTTGATCGTTGCGATTATTGCTATGGTCGCGAATATTTTCCTCGGAATCCCTGCCCTTTCGCTAACGATCTCTGCGGCCGTCATCATGATCATGGCGGGTCTTATCCTGTTTGACACCAGCCGGATCATCAATGGCGGAGAAACAAACTACATCCGAGCAACAGTGAGTTTGTATCTCAATGTCTACAACATCTTCGTGCATCTCTTGAGCCTCCTAACGGCTCTCGGTGGAGACGACTAAGCGTCTCTATAACGATAGGCACAAAGGAGACACATAAAAGCCCCGGCCAATGCCGGGGCTTTTTGTATTTCAGGCGCTTTGAGTGATGGCGGCACCACGCCAGCGGTACATCTAGCCCATGCGGTACTCCCTTTTGATCTTAGTTTCGCCGGAACAAAGTGTGATGGCACTCCATGCTTTACGGTTTGCTCAGGCGTTGGCCGCAGCTGAACATCAAGTCGAGTGCGTATTTTTTCAAGATTCGGGCGTGCTCACCGGCTTGTCGGATTGTGAAGTCGCTCAGGACGAACTGGATCTCAGGGCCGAATGGACACGCTTTGCGGCGAGCCACGCGGTTCGGCTGGTTCTTTGCTCGGCGTCCGCTGCGCGCTATGGATTACTGGCGGGAAACGGTAGCCGTCTTTCAACGGGTTTTTCCGTTGGCGGACTTGGAGAGCTTGTTGAGGCAGAAGCCAGCTCAGATCGCAGCCTTTGCTTTGCTGGGCGTTTGTGATGCGAGCCCTACGCGACCGGAAAGTCTTCACTGCTAGGCAGTTAAATGCCTAAGAATGCAGATCCATCGGCTCCTACGGACACCACCGGCCCTTTGGTCATCATCCAGCGATCACCTCTACAAGGGTATCGTGCCCAAGCGGGCATCGACGCCGCACTGAGCTTTGCTGTGTTGGGCAGGATACCCTACTTGTTGTTCACCGGGGAGGGAGTGCTTTGTCTTATCGAGCAAACCAGCAAGTCACTCGGCCGGAAATCGATACGCAAGTTGGTGGATTCCTTGCCCCTGTATGATGTCGAAACCGTATACGTAGATGAGCTTTCTCTCCGCCACTGGCAACTCGAAGCCACACGCTTGCCCAAGTTTTCAACGATAATTACCGCAGAGGAAACGAAGCTCTTACACTCATCCGCCACGTCGATTCTTAGCTATTAGTGTCGACCTAATTTCTTTCTATTAAATGGCTACCCTTCACTGTATCGATACTCCGCCAAAGGAACGACTGGGGTCGATCACCAGTCACTTTGCGACCTCAGACATCGTTCTAATTCTGGACGATAGTACGCTCGCGCTTGAGCCCTACCGGGGTCTGATCGAGTACTGTTCTTCAGCCGGTATCGAGCTGTACGTTCTGTCCAATCCTTCGACAACCGAGGCGAAAACAGACTTATTGTTAACGAGCGTTGACTACGAGGGATGGGTAGTCCTGAGTGAACGCTGCGAAAAGCAGGTGCACTGGTAGTTCTATGGGCTCGAGCAGCATTGAACTTCCTCCTTGCAATGAAGAGGGCTTTTTGAACTCGATTGAGGACTGGTCCGAGAGTGTCTGCGAAGTGCTCGCTCGTGCTGAAGGAATAGAACTTACCGAGGCACACTGGGAAGTGATTCAACTGCTCAGAAAGTACTACACACAGTTTGACTCATCGCCCGCAATGCGGGCCCTGGTGAAGTACGTTAGCTTACATCTAGGCCAAGAAAAGGGCCGCAGCATTTATCTACTGAAGCTGTTCCCAGAATCACCTGCACGAGTAGCGAGCAAGCTGGCGGGCCTGCCAAAACCTGCCAACTGCCTTTAAGCGTTTTCCAGACCCATCCTTAGGCCACTTTTTTATGTCGCTGTCTTTATGTCCCTGTCTTTGTGTCGATCTCCGTAGGCTCAGTGACGATTTTATTTGTCGTCATCTTTGATCGGCGGACCGAAGCATGTGTGGAGCTGGGAGCATGAAGCCTTGGGAATTAGATCCAGCCCGCTATGAAGCGCTTTGGCGTGCGAAGTGCCGCGAAACGGAGCGCGGCTTTGA
>JBCCQO010000408.1:0-2441 GCA_039024595.1 Pseudomonadota bacterium
CCGGTGCTCCCGGAAGCTCGCGTCGAAGAAACCGCGTTGCCAAGCGAGACTGAGCAGGCGATCTTTAAACTCCTGGTACGCGCCGTGATGAAGAGGGTCTCCTTTTTTGGGCACCAGGGCTGCGACAAGCTCAGCAAAGGCCGAATCTTGCGAAGCCTCACCTTGCAGCCTGAAGTCGACGTTTTGGTAGGTAACAACCGGCCCCGGATCAACGACCACGGTCACGCGCCAGGGCGATCGCGATCGATCAGTCTTCGTGTCCACCGTAAGCTTGTAATAGCCCAAGGCTTTACCGGCATCGGCTACCGTTTTAGGTAGCTGGCGTAGAAACCGCTCCCCCGCCGCCGTCTCAACCGGAGCCTCGCCTAGATAGGCGCGTATGTTGTTTCGCAGCAGTGACGGCAACTCATCGTTTGCCCCCGAGACGCGGTACCGAAGCAGAGCTGCCTGAACATCGATGTTTGTTAGCAAGAATGCGCAGGCAAGCACGGCACTCGACATTCGCTTTCGAGTTAGGGCACGATGCGGCGCTCTAAAGAGCAATAGAAAACTTCCCATGAAGTTGCACATCATCACGACCGGTGGAACCATCGACAAAATCTACTTCGACGCCAAAAGCGATTATCAGGTGGGCGAACCGGTGATCGGCGACTTGCTCGAAAGCATGGGCGTCCACTTTGAATACAGTGTGGAGTCAGCACTGCGAAAAGACAGCCTCGACCTCACCGACGAAGACCGCAGTAAGGTGCGCGCCGCAGCGGAGTCTTGCGATTCGCGTCTCGTTCTCATAACCCATGGCACTGATGGCATGGTTACAACCGGGAAAGCCTTAAAGGGTATCCCGGCGAAAACCATCGTGCTCACAGGAGCCTTACAACCCGCCGCGTTCAAAAGCTCTGATGCCATCTTCAACATCGGTTGCGCTTTAGGGGCGCTCCAAGCTGCACAAGAAGGCGTGTTCATAGCGATGAACGGTCGCCTCTTTCCGATTGATAATGTCCGCAAAAATATGGAACTGAATCGCTTTGAAGCTTTGACTCCATGACCCAAATCGCGCGATCAGTTTGACTTGAACAGAACAACATTCGATCGATCGCGCGGTACCCGCACGGGTCAACCTTCTCGTTACTAAATCCTAGATCAGTCGTCAGCTTCAGCGGCTATGCGCCCGCAGCATTCCAAAGTTTTCGCACTTTAAGTAAAAAGTTCCGCGAGAAAATTCTCGATCGATTGATGGGCTCTTGCATCCGCAAGCGGACTGTAAACCGTTCCAAACTCCGGATCGTTTGCCTCTGGATTGGTAAACGCGTGCATGGTCTGCCCATAAGCATGGAGCTGCCAATCGGCACCGGCCTCTGTCATTTCCGTTGCCAGGGCCAGCACACTGTCCGGTGGCGCCATCGGGTCGTCGTAGCCGTGAAGGCAAAGAACCTTGGCGGTGACCGAGATTCCGGCGGTATTTTCCGGGGCATTGAAGAGCCCGTGAATGGAAATGACCCCACCGACATTGGTGCCAATTCGCGCCAGGTCCAGTACACATAAACCGCCGAAACAGAAACCCATCGCTGCAGATTTGCTTGCATCGACCATGTCTAATCCCTGTAGTACTTCGAACGCTCCGCTGATGCGTCGCTGCAGCTGCGGGCGATCCTCGACCAGTGGCGTCATGAGTGCGCTGTTTTCCTCCGTCGAGCTCCCACGAATGCCTTTACCGTACATGTCGAGCGCGAAGCCCACATAACCCTTGCTGGCCAGCCAACGGGCAGCCTTGTTCTCGAAATCGCCCCTACCCGCCCAGGCGTGGGAAACGAGCACACCGGGAGCCGAGGCCCGGCTGTCTTCCCAAGCCACGTACGCTTCGTAGGTTTTGCCGTCCAGCTCATAATCCAGATACTGTTCTTGAATCGCCACGTTGTTCTCCTAGTTACATACCCAGTTACTGATCTAGTTACTTGCCTAAATGAGTGTCATATTTCTTCCCGAGAACTCCCTAGGGAAAGCTCGACAGATGCTCGATTCGGGTGCCTTGAAGGCGTTCAGCTCAGGTGCCGTTTGCCACCACAAAATCCTTGCTGACCACCCGTAAAAAGTACCGGCCCTCTCGATGGATCAAGCCATGCACTTCCAAACCTCGCTCACCGGTCGCCGTTTCGCGCAGAAAGTTTAGCGACTCCTTGCTGATGCCCTGCCCTGGGACGAGCGCAGGAATGCCGGGCGGATAGGGTACGACCTGGTCTGCAGCTACCCGATTGACTAGCTCTTCGTTGATAGCCCCTTCATCGTCGTTCAGGGGCAGAAAATCGCAGGCTGCAAAATAGGCACGGCGCGGTAACATCTTAAGGTCGGCGAGCGGTGGCAATTGAGGGTTCGCGCTCGTCCAGTTATGGACCGGTGAGCTACTTTCACGATGCTCCTCAGCCAGTGTCTGAATCGCATTAATC
>JBCCQO010000409.1:0-2401 GCA_039024595.1 Pseudomonadota bacterium
AGACCACGTTGTTAACATGACCGTAGATATCGTTATCGGACCAACGGGTGGTGATCGGATTGAACCAGTGATAATCGCCTCGAAGCGGCGCAGAGGTCTTGGACATCGTTCTCTCCCTGGGAATTTACCGTCCTGTCAAAAGGCAGCTTGGTAAATCGCTAGCGCGTCTTCTCGCAAGACTTCTCTGGGATTGTTCACCAGGAGACGCTGTTGCTTCATCGCATCTTCTGCGAGCATCTCCAGGCTTTCTTCCGAAACACCGGCCGCTTTTAGGGTGGCCGGTAGGCCCAGTTCATCGATCAGACTCTCAATACCCTGTATCAGCGCCACTGCTTTAGCTTCGTCGCTCCCAGTGATGGGCGCCTGCAATACAATCTCTGCGAGCTCCGCATATAAGGAGGCTGCCTCGGGTAAATTGAAACGCAACACTGAAGGTAGCACCAGCGAATTGCTCAAACCGTGAGGGATCTTGTAATGCCCTCCTAGCGGATACGCGAGCGCATGCACTGCTGCTACCGGTGCGTTAGCGAAAGCCTGTCCGGCTTGCATTGCGCCAAGCAGCATAGACGCACGCGCTTCCCGCTGCTGGCCATCGTGTACGGCGGTACGAATGTGACCCGCTAACTCACCGAGCGCGCTTCGAGCGAGCGAATCGGACATCGGGTTCTTCTTGATCTTGGAGGTGTAAGCCTCAATCGCATGGACCATTGCATCGACGCCGGTCATCGCGGTTGCAGCAGGCGGGAGTCCAAGAGTTAGACTTGCGTCGAGAATCGCGACATCGGGAAGCAACACGGATGAGCTTACGCCAGCCTTTGTCGTTTTCCCGGTTGTGATTACGGACACGGGGGTAACTTCCGATCCGGTCCCCGCTGTGGTCGGAACAAGGATCAGCGGCATGCGTCCGCCGCTAACTTGATCGACGCCGTACATCTCGGCCAAAGACTGTTGCGACACCATCAAGGCGGCAGCAACTTTGGCCACATCCATCGAGCTACCGCCGCCTACCGCAACTAGGCCATCAACCTGGTCCCTTTTACCCTGAGCGACCGCATCCAAAACAACTTCTTCCGGCGGATCTTCACGAACACCGCTGTACAGCGAGACCTTAAGACCGGCGAGTTCCATCGCCTTTTGAATCGGAGCAATCATCCCGAGTTGCACCAAGCCCGGGTCGGTCACGAGCAACACTGAGCCGATGTTCTGCGCTGTGCAGTGCTCGGCAAGGTTTTGCGCTTCACCGTCGCCGTGAACGATCCTGGCGACGGTGTTGAAGGAAAAGGTACTCACAGTTCAAAGTCCTTAAGCAATCGTTCCTTAATCCATAGTCAGGATAACTTTACCCCGTGCTCGCCGCTCCATCATCACTTCATAAGCTTGTTCGTAGTCAGCGAGCGGAAACACATCATTGATCGCTGGCTTTAGCTTGCCTTCCGCAAATAAACCCCAGAGTTCCTCAATGTTCTGCACGTGAACGGCAGGCTCTTCAGCAATAAAACGACCCCAGAAAACACCGACGATCGAGCAGCCTTTGAGGAGAGCAAGGTTAAGGGGTATTTCCGGAATGGGTCCACTTGCGAAACCAATCACAAGATAGCGGCCGTTCCAGGCCATCCCGCGCAGTGCGGGTTCCGCGTAGTCTCCCCCAACGGGGTCGTAGACGACGTCGACGCCTTTGCCCCCGGTGAGCTCTTTTATGGCGCCTTTGAGATCTTGCTCGGAGTAGTTAATGGTTTCATCGGCGCCGAGCTCGCGGCACAACTGGAGTTTTTCTTCACTGCTGGCAGCAGCGATTACGCGCGCACCCATATACTTGCCTAGCTCGACAGCGGTTGAACCAACGCCACCCGCGGCACCGAGTACTAGCAGTGTTTCCCCTTTCTTGAGGTCGGCCCGCTGCTTAAGTGCGTGATAGGACGTGAAGTAGGTCATGGCTACACCGGCGGCCTGAGAAAAATCGAGGCCTTCAGGCATGGGCATTACCGCATTTTGATCAACGGCGAGTTGCTCACGAAAAGCACCGCTACCGGTCATGGCAACGACTTTGTCACCAACGTTCCAGCGCTCTACACCTTCACCAACGGCGATGATTTCGCCGGCGCATTCGCCGCCGGGGGAAAACGGCATCTCCGGTTGAAACTGATACTTACCTTGGATAATGAGCACGTCTGGAAAGTTAAGCCCGGCCGCCTTAACCCCGATAACAACCTGTCCCGCTCCCGGCTCGGGAGCCTCTACGTCGTCGGCCAGGACGAGCTTGTCCGGTAGTCCGTGTTCGGTACATAGCAGTGCGCGCATTGAATTCTCCATATCTTGTTCTGTAATTCTTGAATTTTGTTATTCGAGTGACTGTGATTTTAGTCTTCGTGCCAAAGTTAGGGAGTCCTTGGGGGCTACTGCG
>JBCCQO010000410.1:0-1743 GCA_039024595.1 Pseudomonadota bacterium
CGCGATCATTAAACCTCCGACCAGGACGCCCAGAATCGACATAATCATGGGCTCCATCAATGAGCTAAGGCTATCCACCGCATTGTCTACCGCTTCTTCGTAGTGGTTTGCGACCTTGTCCAGCATCTCATCAAGCTGCCCTGATTCCTCTCCAATTGAAACCATCTGTAACAGCATGTTCGGGAATAGGCCCGTGCCCTTGATCGACTGATACAGCGACGAACCGGTGGTAACGTCGTCCCGAATCTGCAGGATCGCTTTTGCATAGACAGCGTTACCGGCAGCACCGGCCGTGGATTCAAGGGCTTCTACTAAGGGTACGCCAGCGCTGAAGGTCGTGGAGAGTGTTCTTGAAAAACGCGCCACTACCGCGTCGTGGACGATCTCTCCAAAAATCGGCGCCTTCAGTAGAAATTTGTCTATTGCTTCTGCAAAAGGTTTAGAGCGTAAACGCATCTCACGGAACAGATAGACTGATCCGACGATCCCGCCAGCGATCACAAGCCACCACTTCTGCATAAAGTCAGAGAGACGTAACACAAAAAGCGTGAATGCCGGTAAGTCAGCACCGAAACTCTGGAATGTTTCGGCAAATTGGGGAACCACTTTGACCAGCAAAATACCCGTTACTACCAATGCCACGACGACAACAGCAGTCGGATAAGTTAGCGCCTTACGGATTTTGCCTTTGAGTTGTTCGGTCTTTTCTTTGTAGGTCGCTACGCGGTCGAGCATCACCTCAAGCGTACCCGCCGATTCACCGGCACCGACTAGCGAGCAGTACAGGTCATCAAAATGCCTAGGGTGCTTCTCCAGCGCAGGTGCCAAGCCCGTACCGGATGCGACGTCATTCTTAATCGTATTCACGAGGTCTTGCATCGTGGGATTTTCGATTCCGTCGGCGACGATGTCGAAGCTTTGCACCAGCGGAACACCGGCCTTCATCATGGTTGCCAGCTGCCGAGTAAAAACCGCGATATCCGCGGGCTTGATAGGCTTTTTGCGGGCGCTAAACAGCGGCTTCGGTTTTTTCTTAAGTGATTTGGGAACGATTCCGCGCTGGCGAAGCTGCGCTCGCGCCATTGCCCGGGACGGAGCATTAATCTCCCCTTTCGTCTGGCGACCGTTTTTGTCTGTTCCGGCCCAAAGAAACGGTTCGCTTGTCGCTGTTGTTGCCATTAGCCCACGCTCGTTTTGTGCTTAGGTACTGTGTTCGTTAATTATCGTGTTTGTGCTAGTTGCAGCGAGTTATCTCACCACGCCTTACTTTTACTTCGCCTTAACTGGGCGCTAGCCCTCTAGGCCTGTACTTAGTGTCGCCGCTAACTCGAAAAGTTCTATGCAATTTTCGAGCCGATAGCTTGGGCTCGCTTAGATTTGCAGTAAGCGGGACTCTTCTTGACCACGAAGCGGTTTTGAACTCTTCGTGACTCCTCGTAGCCACCTCACGTTTCAGCTGTTTCCGACCGGGCCAGGACTGTCAATACACCAAAGATTGGTTTCCAGCCTTGACCCAACCATTTACTAGTCGACAGTAACTCTGTTCACTTCTTCTAAGCTAATCAACCCGTCAGCACATTTCTTCAAAGCTGACATACGCAAGTCCGGAAAACCCTGCGATCTGGCTTGCTTTGAAATCTCCAAAGAGTTGCCCTCGGACATGATGAGATGCGCAATTTCTGGGGTGATGCGAACGACCTCGTAGATTCCGACTCGACCTTTATAGCCGTCCTTACACACGTC